>JAGQQB010000058.1 GCA_020426425.1 Planctomycetaceae bacterium
GTAAACAAATCTGCAAGCGTGAATACATCATCCACCCCGCCTGCCCCACTCAAACTCTCCCGGATTGGAGAAAAATTGACCGCGCGCAGCGGCATCTTGGAACTGATGGATGATCTGGGCCGGGCGATGACCATCGAGCCGGATATGCTGATGCTCGGCGGCGGAAATCCAGCGGCGGTCCCAGCAGTGCTGCAGATGTTGCGGGATCAGATGCGGGCATTGCTCAACGAGGGGGGGCGTTTTGACCGCATGCTGGTCAACTACGATCCTCCTCAGGGGAACCCTGTATTTCGAGCAGCGCTCGCTGCATTGCTCAAACGCACCTATGGCTGGGACATTGGGCCAGAGCACGTCGCGATCACCACAGGTGGACAGACGGCGTTCTTCTTTCTGTTCAATATGCTTGCTGGTGAGTGTGCCGATGGGGGCATCCGCAAGGTGCTCCTGCCGCTCTCGCCGGAGTACATTGGCTATGCGGATCAGGGATTGCGGCCAGATTTGTTCGTCTCCTGTCGGCCGCGGATCGTGTGGCCACAGGGGGAAGCAGAGCGGGTCTTCAAGTACGAAATTGACTTCGATGCAGTGCGATCGGCTTTGGAGCAACACACAATTGCGGTGATCGCCGTTTCGCGTCCAACGAATCCGACCGGGAATGTCGTGACCGATGCCGAGGTCCAACAGTTGGCCCAGTTGGCACAGCAATTCAACATCCCGCTGATCTTGGACAACGCGTACGGGAAACCGTTTCCGGGAGTGCTGTTTGTCGAGGGGACCCCTTACTGGGATCCAAATACCATACTGACACTCAGCCTCTCGAAGCTCGGTCTGCCGGGGACGCGGACTGGGATTGTCGTTGCGCCGGAACCGATCGCGACCGCCCTGGGCGCGATGACTGCGATTGCCGGACTGGCGAACGGGAACGTTGGACAACAACTGGTGCTGCCGTGGGTTGAGTCAGGGGAGATCCTGTCGATTGGGCCGGACCACCTGGTGCCGTTCTATCGGGAGAAGAGCCTCTTGGCGCAAACCTGGACGCACGAGGCGTTCGCCGACACCACCGTCGACTGGGCGCTGCATGCCAGTGAAGGGGCATTCTTTCACTGGCTCTGGCTGCGCAATCTGTCCATTCCGACTCGTGAATTCTATGAGTTTTTAAAACGTCGTAAGGTCCTTGTTGTTCCCGGCGAGTATTTCTTTTTTGGCCTGTCTGAGCCGTGGCCGCACTCGGCGGAATGCTTGCGGCTGAACTATTCGCAGCCGGAAGACCGAGTGCGCGCGGCATTGGCGATCATCGCGGAAGAGGCACAACGATTCGTCCGATGACTGAACAGCGCGATCAGGCTGCTGGAAGCGGCGTGACGGCCCCGGCGGGCAGTCCCGTCTTCTCCGCGCGCGGTGTGACCAAGGTGTATCAGACCGGTTCGGTCGAAGTGCATGCCTTGCGCGGAGTTGACCTGGAACTCTACCCAGGTGAGTTCGTGGTGCTGCTGGGCCCGTCTGGGAGCGGCAAGTCGACGCTGCTCAATATTCTCGGTGGTCTTGATGTCCCGACCGCAGGGACCGTGAGATACCTCGATCATGATCTGACCGCCGGTACGGAAGCAGCATTGACGAAGTACCGCCGCGAACATGTCGGCTTTGTGTTTCAGTTCTACAACCTGATTCCGTCTCTCACCGCGAGTGAGAACGTCGCGCTGGTGACCGACATCGCTCGCGCGCCGATGCCGCCCGATGATGCGCTGCGGCTGGTCGGTTTGGGCGAACGGTTGCATCACTTCCCGGCCCAACTCTCGGGTGGCGAGCAACAACGCGTTGCGATCGCGCGGGCTGTCGCGAAACGCCCGGAAGTGTTGTTGTGCGACGAACCGACCGGTGCGCTCGATGTCAGTACCGGTGTCATCGTGCTCGCCGCGATCGAGCGCATCAACCGGGAACTCGGCACGACGACCGTTGTGATTACCCACAATGTTTCGATTGCCGACATGGCCGACCGGGTGATTTCATTACGGGACGGACAGATCGTCGAAACGAAGCAGAACGACCACAAGGTCTCGCCGGAGCAACTGCAATGGTGAGCCGAGTTACGAGCAGTTCGGATCGCCCCAGGCCGCTTGCAGTCCGTCTGGGAGGCATCACCTGATGTATGCGCTCGACCGCAAATTGCTCCGCGACTTGTGGCAACTGCGCACCCAGAGTATTGCCATTGCGCTTGTGATCGCGTGTGGGGTCGGCATGACGATCATGATGCTCAGCACGCAGCGATCGCTGGACCAGACACGGCAGGAGTTCTATGACCGTTATCGATTCGGCGAAGTCTTTGTCGAACTCAAACGGGCGCCAGAGCCGTTGGCGCAGCGCTTCGCCGAGATCCCGGGTCTGCGCGATGTGCAAACTCGCATTGTGGTGAGTGCGTTTCTCGATTTGGAATCACTGCCACGGCCAGCGATCGGCAAGATCGTGGGCGTCCCCACACTGACGGAGCCGGTGCTGAATCGCATTCATTTGCGGTCGGGACGACCGCTCGATCCACTCGGAACACGGGAGGCAATTCTCAGTGAGGCCTTCGCCGGTGAGCATGGATTGCAGCCGGGCGACGTGATTCGAGTGATTCTCAATGGTCGCCTGCAGGCGATGACCATCGTGGGGGTGGCCCTGTCACCGGAATCGATCTACGAGATCCAGCCAGGGCAGATCATTCCCGATCCCGCGAGCTACGGTGTGCTGTGGATGAGCGAACAAGAGCTCGCGGCTGCCTATGATATGGATGGAGCATTCAACTCCGCGTCGTTCACTCTATTACGCGGCGCCTCGATCCCGGAAGTGATTCGACAGATCGACCTGCTGACCGATGAGTACGGCGGAGCCGGAGCTTACGCCCGCCGGGATCAGCTCTCGCACAAGTTCCTCGAACATGAAATGCAGCAACTGCGCAGCATGGGGACTGTGGTGCCGGTGATCTTTCTGTCGGTGGCAGCGTTCCTGCTGAACATTGTGCTGTCGCGACTGATTCATACCCAGCGCGAACAGATTGCCGTCCTCAAGGCGTTTGGTTACAGCGGCACGCAGATAGGCGCCCACTTTCTCGTGCTGACGCTGCTGATCTCATTGCTCGGCGCCCTGCTGGGCACGGCCATGGGGACCGTGATGGGCCGAGGATTGACGCAACTGTACACGACCATGTTTCACTTCCCGGTGTTTCGGTTCCACCTCGCACGCGATGTGGTGTGGTACGGCTGGTTCGTTGCCACAGGTTCGGGAATTATCGGCGCTTACAGTGGCCTCAAGAACGCGCTCTCGCTGCCGCCAGCGGAAGCGATGCGTCCGGAACCGCCAGCAAACTATCGAAGGTCGCTCCTGGAAGTGATCGGCCTGGCGCCACTGATGTCGCCAATCGCCCGGATGATTGTCCGACAACTCGAACGGACTCCACGCCGGACGTTGATGTCGATTATCGGTGTCTCTCTCGCGACTGCAGTGATTGTGCTGGGGAACTTCAGCATGGACTCAGTCGATCAACTGATGCATCTGATGTTCTCCGAAACCCAGCGTTACGATGTGCTGGTCGCCTTCGCGGAACCAGAGAATCGCGATGTCGAACAGGAACTGCGAGCGCTGCCGGGCGTGCTGCGCTGCGAGATGTTTCGCGGTGTTCCGGTCCGGTTGCGACATGGTCATCACACGCGACTGGTCGGCATCCAAGGGGTCACGCCAGGTAATGATCTGTACCGATTCATCGATGCTAAGCAACGCGTTGTTGAATTGCCCCCCGAAGGACTATTGATCAGCGCGGAGCTGGCACGCCTGCTGGATGTCACTCCTGGCGGTGAGGTCCGGGTGGAGGTGCTCGAAGGATCGCGCAAGAAATTCCCCGTTCGCGTGGCGGCCAGATTGGATGACTTCTCAGGACTCTCGGCATTTCTGGAGATCGAAATTCTTGGCCGATTGATCGGAGAGCCGCAGACGGTGTCCGGCGCTTACCTGCAAGTGGACCGGACGGAAGAGGCCGAAGTGCTGAGCAAACTCAAGGAGCATCCTGCCGTGGCGGGCGTGAATCTGAAACGTTCGACTGTCGAGAGTTTCCAGGAGACGATCGCTGAAAACCTGCTGACCATGCGCCTCGTCAACCTAATGTTCGCCGCCATCATTGCGATGGGGGTGATCTACAACACCGCGCGCATCGCCCTGTCTGAGCGGACGCGGGAATTGGCGACGCTCAGGGTACTGGGCTTCACGCGCGGCGAGATTTCGTCGATCTTACTCGGTGAACTGGCGGCAATCACTGCGGCCGGACTTCCCCTGGGTTGTGGGTTGGGCTATCTGTTTGCGATGGTCACGCTACAGACGGTTGACCGCGAACTGTTCCGCATTCCGCTGCTGGTCTTACCCAGAACTTATCTGCTCGCGATTTCCGGCGTTGTCTGTTCGGCGGTGGTCGCCGGGTTGATCGTCCGTCGACGACTGGACCATCTCGATCTGATCGAAGTTTTGAAGACACGGGAATAATCGTGAAGCTGACACTCGGTCGAATCCTGTTCTTGCTGCTCGTCATCGGAGCTGGTGTGGCGATCGCGTTGTCGTTGCGACCAACGCCGGAACTGGTCGACGCGACGCCGGTCACGCGGGGACAGTTGCAAGTGACCGTCAATGAAGATGGTAAAACCCGCGTGCGTGATCGGTACATCGTCTCCGCTCCGCTCAATGGGAAGCTGCAGCGCATAGGACTGAAGGTGGGCGATGAAGTGAAGCTGGGCGAGTCGATCCTGGCGGTGTTGGATCCAGTCGATCCTGCTTTGTTGGATCGACGCCAGCGCGAGACTGCCGAAGCCCGCGTTAAGGCGGCCGAGTCTGCGGTTGAACAGGCAGAAACGGCGGTGCGTCAGGCAGAGGCCGATCGTGAACTGGCGAACACGGAATGGGAACGCATCACCAAACTGGTCGCCAGTGGCGGCAGCACGCAGCGCGAACTCGACACTGCATCGAATCAGTTGCGGAGTCAAACAGAACGGGTCGCGTCGATGGAGTTCGGGCTGCAGATTGCACAATATGAATTGGAGCAATCACGGGCAGCGCTGGTGCACGCGGAGACCGAGAATCCCTCGCCGGAAACGGTCCGGTATGACGTGCTGGCGCCGATCAATGGACGGGTTCTGCGCATTCTGCAGGAGAGTGCGGATGTTGTGCAGCCGGGAACGCCCTTGCTGGAACTCGGAGATACGCACGATCTCGAAGCGGTGGTCGACGTTCTCTCGACTGATGCCGTCCGCATTCAACCGGGTGCGAAAGTCCATGTCGAACATTGGGGGGGGGAGCATCCTCTGGAAGGAATCGTGCATCTCGTCGAACCCTCAGGCTTCACGCGGGTCTCAGCCCTCGGTGTTGAGGAGCAGCGAGTGAACGTGATCATTCGGTTCAACGATCCCTGGGAGCGCCGTAGTGGGTTGGGTGATGGCTTTCGGGTTGAGGCGAGTGTGGTGGTATGGGAGGCCGAGGATGTCCTCAAAATTCCCACGAGCGCACTGTTCCGCGATGGCGATGACTGGGCCGTCTTCGCCATCGTGAAGGGCAAAGCGGAGTTGCGGCGGATCGAAATCGGTCAGCGGAATCGCCAGGAAGTGGAAGTCACCAGCGGTCTAAGCGAAACCGATGTCGTCATCGAGCATCCCGCCGACCGCATCCAGTCGGGAACTCCCGTGCAACCGCGATCAGAAGATCGCGGTGAAATGTGAGCCGATGACCCATTGGGGAACTGCAAGATCACTCAGTGATTCAGCAGGAACTCGCTGCTGTTGAGCAGCGCCCAGAACAGATCCGCCAGCGCGGACTTCTGATCGTTCTGCGGTCCTCCCGATTGAATGTAGTCACGACAGTGGGATCGCTCGGCGTCGCTGGGAAAGCGGCTAAGCGTTGATAGATAGAGCGCGTCGATCTGTTCATTGGTATCGAGAAACGGAGCATCGATGATCGCGGCAAGCGTGCGGCTATCGGTCAGATCGGTCGCCTGAGAGATGAACTGCCCATTCATCAGGGACAGCGCCTGCAGAATGCTCGTCGCGCGTTCCGTCGGCGCATCGGTATCGTTTGCGAAGGTACTCACGAATTCCTGTCGGATCTGGTCATTGTTGAAGTTCAGCGGCTGCTCAGGATCGAATGGCTGACGATAGCCGGTTGCCTGCGCGAGACTGTCGAAAATCTGTTCGGGCGTCAGCCCGCGGACCGGCATCCGGGCGAAACGTCGCGGATCGTCCTGACTCGCGTCCGTCTGTCGACTGCTGAGTTGATACGCGCGGCAACTGGCAATCGCCCGCGTGATGAATTTCAGGTCGAAGTCATGCTCGACAAATTCGCGGGCGAGCAGATCCAGCAGTTCGGGATGACTCGGCGGATTCAGGTCGGTGAAGTCATCAGGTGGATCGACGAGTCCCAAGCCAAAATGATACGACCAGACGCGATTGACCGCCGCGCGGGCGAAATAGGGGTTCTCCGGAGACGTCATCCAGTGTACGAGCAGTGTTCGACCAGAGTCCCCCTTGGACCAGTCGGGCTCGGTTCCATCGAGGAACGCGGCGGCGACGGTCTTGTTCTTGTCCGGTATGGTCAGGGAACGACCATCTTCGGCAATCTGGACGTTTGACTCTTCGCCGCGAAACCTCGCGACATCGGTGAACAGCGTCGCAAAGCTCCAAAACTCCGGCTGCTTCCAATGATCGAAAGGATGGTCATGACATTGAGCACAGTCGAGACGCACGCCGAGAAATAGCCGCGAGGTTGCCGCCGTGAGTCGCTCCAATTGAAAATCCTTCGCTTGATAGAACGCGACTGGCACCGGCGATGTTGGTTGAACGAATCGCTGCTGGGCCTGATCATCAAGCGGCAAGGTGAGTAGCTCTTCGGTGATTTGGGCAAAGTTGCGATTCTCGGCGATTCGTGATCGCAACCATGCCTCGAATCCGGGGAGTTGGCCACGAATCTCCTGATTCGCATCGGCCTCGGGGATCATTGCCGCGCGCCATAGGTTCGTGTGATGAATGATGAACGTTGGGCGCTCGAGCAACTCGTCAATGACCTTGCGGCGTTTGTCAGGAGCGTCGTCTGCCAGAAATTCGCGAATCTCCGCTGCGCGCGGAATGCGGCCACATAAGTCGAGATGCAGTCGCCGCAGGAACTCTGCATCATCGGCCGGTGCGGCAGGTTGTACCACTTCCGTTTCCCAACGCGCGGCGATGAGTCGATCAATCTCGGCGGAGAGATCGCTCACGTCATCCGCCCAGGCGGTAGCCGACCAGTTCCAGCATACAGAGCACAACAGCGCGGCCAGCCAAACTCTCATTGCATTCCTCTACTGGTGCGATCTTTGCCCCAATCCGGTGAGCAAGGGTGGTCATGCCCGTATTCTGACGGCAGTTAGGTTACCACATCGCGTGTTGACAATCAGCAAGAAAGCGGAGCCGTCCAATTCGCAATTCGGTCGCGCCGGAGCTGAGTACGTCATTTGCATGGCATCTGTTGGATCAGCTTTCGCGGGTCAACACATCGACCAGTTCGCCATGCAGACCAGCCCCATTGGTTGCCAGCAGATCCGGAATGTTGACATCGAACAGGGTCCCGGAAGTATTGGTCACGGCCCCGCCCGCTTCGCGAACAATCAGCACCCCGGCGGCCATGTCCCATGGTTTGAGGCTATTGGACCAGAAGGCCTCAATGCGTCCGCAGGCGACAGAGCACAGATTCAGTGCCGCCGATCCGCTCCGCTGAACTGATTGGGCGGCCTCCAAGGCATTGAGGAATTTGCGCACGGCGACATGCGTTCGGTCCGCCTTGACCGGCAGACTCGCCATGCACATCGCATTTGCGAGCAGCGATTCGTCGCTGACCCGAATCGATTCGCCATTGAGCGTCGCACCTTGCCCTTTCGCGGCAGCGAACATCTCATCGCGATTGGGATCGTAAATCGCACCGGCAATCAACTCTCCCGCTTCTTCGAGTCCAATCGAGACTGCGTAATACGGGAACCGATGCACATAATTGCTGGTGCCATCGAGAGGATCGATGATCCAGCGAAATGGCGAGTTGCCAGTGCGGTTCAGACTTTCCTCACCCAGCATCTGATGGTCGGGAAACCGTTCGAGCAAATAACCTGCGATCGCTTCCTCCGATGCCAGATCCGCTTCGGTGACGAGATTGGCGGGACTCTTTTCGCGAGCGGTAAACTTCCGCGACCACTCCTGCAGGATCGCCCCCCCAAGTCGAGCCGCTGCTTGGGCTGCAGCCAGAAACTCCGTCATCACAATCCTTGCGTGCGTTCAAGTTCGTCGTTGCCGGGCTCTCGTCGAAGTCCAGCTTCGCTGTAGTCTGGCAATGTGCCACGGTCTGTTCAAATGAGACCTTCGACAAGTGCGACAACCCAGGATGCTTCTGACTTGGTTGCGTCTGTCTCATCGAGAATCAACAATCCCGGTTAACATTTGATCACATACCAGATTCGGAACGCGGGAAGGGCAACATGCTGGCCAAGCTGAAGACGCACTCCCTGTTTGGCATTGATGCCCGGGCCGTCGAGGTTGAGGTCGACATCTCTCCCGCCGCCATGCCCAAGACGATCTTGGTCGGCCTGGCCGAAGCGGCGGTCCGGGAGAGCACTCACCGGATCGAACGGGCGCTCGTGAACAGCGGCTACAACCGACCGATCGATCGAATTGTCATCAATCTCTCTCCAGCCGACTTTCCGAAGGAAGCTCCGTCGTTTGATTTGCCGATCGCGCTGGGGATGCTTGCGGCGAGCGGTCAGCTGCAATCGGAGAAGTTTGCAGACTACGCCGTCGTCGGAGAATTGGCACTCGATGGGACAGTGCGCCCAGTCAAAGGGACTCTGTCGATGGGGCTGCAGCTCAAGCAGGATGGTCATCGTGGACTGGTGGTCCCGGTCGAGAATGCGGCGGAAGCAGCGGTCGTTGAAGACCTCGAAGTGATTCCTGTCGCGTCATTGGCCGAAGCGGTTGGCTTCTACTCGGGCATGTTGCCGATCGATCCCGCCCACTTCAGTTGGGCCGACGCAGCACGGCAGTATGGCGGTTACCGCGTCGACTATTCCGACGTTAAAGGGCAGGAGATGGCGAAGCGGGCAGTCACTGTGGCGGCGGCGGGCCGGCACCACCTGTTGATGCTGGGGAGCCCAGGAACCGGAAAGACCTTGCTTGCCCAGCGTATGGGGACCATTCTGCCGGACCTTGCTCCTGAAGAAAGCCTGGAGACAACCCGCGTGTACAGTGCAGTTGGACGGCTGCCGGAAGGTCTGCCACTCCTGCTGACGCGGCCATTTCGCAGTCCGCACCATACCATCAGCGAGGCGGGACTCGTCGGTGGTGGCAGCACGCCCACGCCGGGCGAGATTTCTCTCGCGCACAACGGGGTCCTGTTCCTCGATGAACTGCCCGAGTTCAATCGCCGAACACTCGAAGTGTTGCGGCAACCGTTGGAAGATCATGCGGTCACCATCTCACGGGCAATGGGGAGCGTCAAGTTCCCCGCGAACCTGATGCTCGTGGCGGCCATGAATCCGTGTCCCTGCGGATTCCGCGGGGATCCGAAACGGCAGTGCAATTGTTCGCCGATGCAGATCGAGCGCTATCTCAGCAAGATCAGCGGGCCGTTGCTCGACCGGATCGACATTCATGTCGAGGTTCCCGCCGTGCCGTTCCGGGAACTGACGGCTGATCATCAGGGGACCAACAGCGAAACCATGCGAGAACAGGTGCTCCAGGCACGCGAGATTCAGCATCGACGGTTCCGCGATGAACCGCTCGCTCTCAACGGGACAATGCCGCCACAGCTCATTCGCAAGCACTGCCGTCTGCAGGCAGATGCCGAAGACTTGCTCAAAGCGGCGATGGATGAAATGGGTCTCTCCGCCCGCGCGCACGACAAAATTCTGCGGGTCAGTCGCACGATTGCCGACTTAGACGAGTCCGCCGAAATCGGTGTCGCCCACCTGAGCGAAGCGATCAATTACCGTACGCTCGACCGCAACTACTGGTCACACTAATGCGTGCCCCCTCAGTTCCGCGTCACCACTTCATCGAGGTTCAGCAACAGATTCGCCGTCATCGTCCAGGCGGCGAGTTCGGCGGGATCGTACGATTCGGGCAACGGGTACTCGCCAACTTTCAGTAGTTCTCCAGCAGCCTCAGTGTCTGCCTGATATGCGGCGAGATCCTGCTGGTAGCCAGCCAACAACTCGTCCAGTTCTTCGGAACTCGGTTGGCGCGCAGTGCAGAGTTCGAACATCAACCGCATGCGCTGTTCCGCATCTGGGGCGGAGGCAACTGCTCGTTGTGCCAGCGCCCTGGCGGCTTCCACGTACTGGGGATCGTTAAACAGGAGCAGCGCCTGCAGTGGCGTGTTCGTACGTTCGCGACGGACCGTACAGGCTTCGCGTGACGGGCTGTCGAACGTCGTCATCTGTGGCGGCGGCGAAGTCCGTTTGTAGAAGGTGTACAGCGTGCGGCGATGGACTTTCTCGGGGCCAGAATCGGGCTTGAAGTTGGCGGTATTGGAGCCGGTATAACCGACGGCCTTCCACAATCCCGTTGGCTGCGGCGGTTTGACGCTCGGTCCACCCATCTGTTCCACGAGCATACCGCTCACGGACAGCGCCTGGTCACGCAGCATCTCCGCATCGAGCCGGAACCGCGCACCGCGGGCCAGCAAACGATTGCGTGGATCGGCTTCGAGCACATCCGGTGTCACCCTGGATGACTGACGATATGTCGCCGACATCACCAGCAGTTTCATCAGTCGTTTGATGTCCCAACCCTGTTCGCGGAACTCCACCGCAAGCCAGTCGAGTAACTCAGGATGACTGGGCGGCGATCCCTGCGAACCGAAGTCCTCGGAGGTCTTGACGATGCCGGTACCAAACACCTGTTGCCAGAAACGATTGACCGCCACGCGGGCCGTGAGTGGATGGGCGGCATCTGTCAACCAGTACGCGAACCCGAGCCGGTTCTGTGGCCATTCCGAGTTGAACGGGGGCAGCGCCGGCGGCGTTGCCCGACCAACCTCATCCCCCTTCTGGTCGTACTCGCCCCGCTTCAGAAAGTAGGACGGCTTGGGTTTGGGCTGTTCCTTGGAGACGAGCGTCGTGGGAATCTGTCCATTCAGGTCGTTGCGTTGCTTTTGCGTTGCGTCCAAGTCGTTACGAACGGCGATGTATTCGGCGTCAGCGGTGACTTTCTGGCGGTAGTGTGTTCGCAGTTGCTTGCGTTGGCCATCGTTGAGCTTGTCTGGCTCCATACGGACGAGGTTCTCGATCTCCTTGGGAAGATCGGTTGGCAGTGGATCGGACTTCGTGAGGCTCAGCCGGACGCGTCCGAACTGGTGCTGGGCATAGATCGATTCAAAACGTTGTACGATCTTGATCTTGCCGCCCTGTACGCCGAAAGGTTGCTCGGCCAGGAACCATGCCTTCCGATTTTCGATCTTCTCGAATCCAGCAGTCGCCCATCCTGTCTGTGGCTTGCCATCGATCGCGTTCTGAATCTTGAAGTCGCCGTTGGTCTGTTCGTGATCGGCCCAGACGCGTGTCAGTTTGATGCGTTGCCATTCGTCCGGCTTGTCGGCAGTCGCGACGTAAACCTCGAATTCCGTCAGCACCACGTTACTGTTCTTGCTGCGACCAGTTCCCATCATGGTCAGGCTGGGATCGGTAAGTCCTTCGAGTTGCACGGTTCGCCATTCACCTGCCTCAATCGGCGCGATTACTTCGTACACTTCCTTCGCAGGATTCTCGCCCGATGCGAGCAGGGAGCCATCTTCCTGGAGCGTGAGCGTTGCCCCCCCTTGCGATGTGTAGGTCTCGGGAGTGACCAGCGTCCACGTTTGTTCGTCGGATTGTCCGGACGTGCCAATGTCTAGTCGCAGTTGAGTGAGCCACACTGCTTCCGCCGCATCGATCGCAGGCCATTCGCCGTCCATTCGCATGCGCAGATCGGCCAGCTTTTGGTCGAGTTCTTTGAGTTGTGCTGCCTGCTCTGCGCTGGGCACTTGCAGGATCGGAGCGGGATCCTTCTTGTTTCCGTCGAGGGGATTCTGGTCGAGGCTGTTAAAGTACGCGAACAATCCGTAGAAGTCGCGCATGGTGAGCGGATCGAACTTGTGATCGTGACACCGGGTGCAGTCGAGTGTAAGCCCCATCATCACAGTCCCTGTGGTGACCACGCGATCAACCACGTTGCGGACGTAGACTTCCTCGGCGATCGAACCCCCTTCGCTGGTGGTCACATGGCAGCGATTGAAACCGCTGGCGATGATCTGATCCTGCGTTGGATTCTCCAGC
>JAGQQB010000589.1 GCA_020426425.1 Planctomycetaceae bacterium
CAGGCCCCAGGGATCGTCTGGTCGATGGAACAGCGCGACCTTGTCGACGTCCGCAGTATCCGCATCCCCCCCAGGGACATGGCACCACCACTGCGGCGTCACGGACATCACTGCGTCGCTGGTTTGATAGGTGAACTCCTCACGGCAGTGAATGCCTGTCCGCCACGCGCGAACACTGTCATCAGCGGCGGTGCCGTCCGCATCGAGCGCTGCCAGCACAGCCGGCAGATCGTCGACGGCCAGCGGCGCGGTGATGCGGGCCGGAATCTCGGTCAGACCATCGCCGCCAAACAGCAACGGCAGATGCTGCATCGCCGGACGCAGCGGTCGGCGAGCATCGAGACCCAACTCGCGCTCGACAAGTGGTTCACCACTTCCGCTGAGCAGGACCCAGTTCTCCGATTCGAGCGTGTCGAACAGGTCGACCAGATTGCGGTCGATCTCCTCCACCCAGTACGCATGCAGTCCCAGCCGCAGTGAGAGGGGCAGATCCGCAAGTTTCTCCGGCGCTTCCACGAAGTCGCCCCACAGGTCTTCGAGTTGTTCATCGTCGTATTCGCTTAGCGTGCTCGGATGCCAGCGCTGGCAACTGTCCAGCAGCGGTCCCAGGCTCTCCAGTTCCGCCGAGACTGTGACTGGAACAATGCGCGCATTCGCCACGATGGCGGCAACGTCCAGTAGTCGATCGAAGCAGTACAAATGATTGCAGACGATCCCGTTGGCGGCGAGCGTATCGATGGCCGGGGTCGCGAATTGCCAGCCTCCGTAACATCCCAGTGAGGACGCCGGAACTCGATCCATCCGCAAAACAGTGACGGACATCGCTATGCCTGCCGTCCGCTCTGAAGTTGCCCCGCTGTTGTATGTGCGGCGAGGTCGGCGATCATGGCAGAAGTCGCGGCATCAATCGCGGCCTCCCACGAGTCTTCGCCGAACTCCGCGAACTGGCCTTTGCGGTAGGCAAAGATGATGCCTCGCGAACTATTCACGACAGCGCCCAGTCCCTGTACATCGAACCCAGCAGCGGTGTCGGCGGAGGTGCCCCCTTGGCTGCCGTAGCCGGGAATGAGCAGCGGCGTATGCGGCATCAGCGCCCGCAGTTCCCCCAGTTCCTCCGGGTATGTGGCCCCCACAACGGCGCCAATTGGTCCGTAGGCAGCGTTGCTTGCTTGCGTTTGATTCAACGTTTCGACGACTTCACCCACGCGCTGATACAGTCGCTGCCCCTGTGTCTCTCGATTCTGAAACTCGCCTGATCCCGGATTGCTGGTGCGGACCAGTACATAGATTCCACCGCCACACTCGACCGCGCGATCGACGAATGGCTGCAGCGTGTCCGCTCCAAGGTACGGGTTGACCGTCAACGCGTCGGCGGCAAAAGGAGCCGAGTCAGGATCGCTTCCAGCCAGATACGCCCGGGCGTACGCCTCAGCCGTCGATCCAATATCCCCGCGCTTTCCATCACAGATCACCAGCAGACCCTTGTCGCGCGCGGCACGAATCACACGCTGCAGCGCCAATACACCTGCTGGCCCCGAGTCTTCAAAGAAGGCTGACTGCGGTTTCACTACGGCGATGCGATCGGCGATCACATCCAGAATGCGGAGACAGAATTCCTCGAATGCCCGAGCCTGAATCTCAAACTGTGTACCACCGGCAGTGGCCGCCTTCGTCTTCAATTCCGCTGGCAACTGGTCCCAGCGTGGATCGAGTCCAACAAGCGCTGGGGTCCCCTTGGCTTGAATCGCGGCATGCAGTCGGTCGGCAAAGTTCATGAGTACGACATCCGCTTCGGCGAGTGGGGGAGAGGCGGCCGGTTGGGCACGGTTTGGTTGAGAGGGTTGAAGGTGGCTGCGCCACGGTTGAGAGGGTTGAGATGGTCGAGATGGTCGAGATGGTCGAGATGGTCGAGTGAGTGTTGTCTCGCGTTGCGGAGTCTGGTGGGTGCGGTGTTAACCGAGATCGATGCTCAGCTCTTCGATCTTGCGGTACAGGCTCGACAGCCCCAGTTTGAGGCGTTTGGCAGCTTCACGTTTGTCCGGCCACTGTCGCAACACTCTGGTGATGTGCAGCCGTTCGTAGTGCCGCAGCGCACTGCGAAGGTCGTCAGTATCAGGCAATGGTTGCC
>JAGQQB010000590.1 GCA_020426425.1 Planctomycetaceae bacterium
CCGGGTCGATGAAGCCAAAGGCGTCGCCACACAGTGCCCAGCCATCACCCGCTGGCTGGGTCGAGCGGTACGAGTAATCCTTGGTGGTGTAGAAGTCCATGCACCGAGTGGCATTCGCGAGCCGTTTCTGGAGGGCGGGACATCGCTCAAGCTCTCGCTGAAACGTTGCTTCCGGACTACTCCCCCCGCCTTTGGGGAACATGTAGTTCATCGCACCAGTACAGCCAACGCTGACGATGTCGTCGCGGAGCGGGATGTACCAGAACCAACTCCGCTTCCCTTCGGTCTGAAGAATGATGGTTGCCCCTTCGTCCTTGCCAGGATCGCGCAGGGCGCCTTTGAAGTAACTCCAGATCGTCCCCTTCTGGAGCACGGGATCGGACTTCTTGAGGCCGAGTCGATTGACCAGAAAGGTCGAGGTCCCGGTCGCATCGACCACCACCTGGGCACGAATTTCGCGAGAGTCCGATGCCTGTCCCAAGGCGTCAGCGAGTTTGACCCGCACTCCCACCGCACGATCTCCATCGAACAGGACATCGAGCACTTGGGCCCCCGTCCTGACGACCGCACCTTTGCTGACGGCGTTGTCGATGAGCATCTTGTCAAAATCTGCTCGCTCCACCTGCCAGGTCTGTGAGCTTTCGTGCGGATTGTGCATGTCGAAGTAGAATGGCGCCGATTCTTTCCAACCATCGGAGACGAATTGGACGCTGTACTTCTTGGGGTACGCGCTCGCCTTGAGTTGCTCAACCAGCCCTAGTCGTTCGAGGGTCCAATACGTTTCCGGGATGAGCGATTCGCCGATGTGGAAGCGCGGGAATTCGTGACGTTCAAGCACGACCACCGAGTGCCCCTGCTCGGCGAGCAAGGTGGCAACCGTCGCTCCGGCCGGTCCGCCGCCAATTACGACGACATCGTACGTGGCGGAAATTTCTGGCCGGTACTCGTCGCAGATGGGGTAGTCGGACTGAATCATGACGGCAAACAGCGTCTGGAAGGAATCGGAGGCAGGTCATTGTCCACCCGCGCGGCGGTCCACGACCGCAAGTCTCGGGCAGGTCTGAAGGAAATCATAGACAGCAGGCGATCGACGGCACCACCCTTTCCGCCGTTTTGAATTCCCGCTGCGCATAAACAACGCCACCCCAAAATCAACCAATCCTGGAGATGGCGTTGTGCAAACGACTTGGCCGGAAACGAACTTGGCGTCGCTCTACTTCGCGGCAGCGAAGCGTTGGGCGACGGCGTCCCAGTTCACTACGTTCCAAAACGCGCTGACGTAATCGGGACGGCGATTCTGGTAGTGCAGATAGTAGGCATGCTCCCACACGTCCAGCCCGAGGATGGGCGTGCGACCTTCGGAGAGTGGCGAGTCCTGGTTCGGAGTGCTCTCGACGACGAGTTGGCCGCCACCGACCGACAACCAAGCCCAGCCGCTGCCAAATCGAGTGGCGGCGGCGGTATTGAACTGGGTCTGGAAGTTCTCGAAGTTGCCGAACGTGGAATCAATCGCAGCAGCGAGATCGCCAGCTGGGGTGCCACCGCCGCTGGGACTCATGATCGTCCAGAACAGGCTGTGATTCGCGTGACCACCACCGTTGTTGCGGACAGCTCCTCGAATTGCCTCGGGAACGCTGGCGAGATCCCGCACCAGGTCTTCGACCGACTTGGCGGCCAGATCTGCATGCCCTTCGAGGGCCTTGTTCACGTTGTTGATGTAAGCCTGATGGTGCTTCGTATGATGGATTTCCATCGTCCGAGCATCAATGTGCGGTTCGAGTGCATCGTAGGCATAGGGCAGCGCCGGAAGGGTGAAAGCCATGGCGTTTCTCCTGGTGGGTTGGGGACGAAGTCAGTACACCGGGATTCTAGACGCTTGAGCGACAGTCACAAGGCTGCAGGGCGGAGTGAGCGGGGTTGCAGCTGATCGATGCTGGTCGTTACCGATGCTTCTCGCGGCAGCATCCATGTAGTGGCACCACTTCGTCCTCGCAGGAGGTGCTCGCCATGCATCAGATGCCCCCCGGTGAGAGGCTACGACAGTGGACAGAGGATCTGCGGACCAATTGACGACGTTCGCCCTGCCAACCGGTGCCTTCCCGCGCTCAACGAGGCCAACAGGCTCC
>JAGQQB010000591.1 GCA_020426425.1 Planctomycetaceae bacterium
CTGTCTCGATGTCTCCTGGCATGCGGCCCCCGGCTTTGCCCGCAGGCTACGGCACCACTCCATGGACGCCACTCAACGCCGGACCGCCACCGATCGCGGTCAGCCCATACGGATACCCGACGCGTTGAATAGGAACCCTGAGGCGACTTTAAACGCCACGAGCACGAGACTCGCCCATCAACTCTAACCCAACCGAGGTCCAATCCCATGTGGCATGGCATCGCCCTGGTCATGGGAGGACTCGGCGTCTTTCTCCTGGGCATGAGTGTCATGACGTCCGGGCTGCGGGCGATCGCCGATACGCACCTGCGTGTCTGGCTGGCCCGCCTGACCAGTAGTCCGCTTTCAGGCGTGATCACAGGTGCATTGGTGACGATGGTGGTCCAGTCGTCCAGCGCGACGACCGTGACCGCGGTGGGGTTTGTGAACGCAGGGCTGCTGACGTTCACGGAATCGCTGGGCGTCCTCTTCGGAGCCAATATCGGCACCACCATGACCGGCTGGATCGTCACGCTGGTCGGCTTTAAGCTGAAGCTCGGTGAAGTCGTTCTACCAATTGTGCTCCTCGGCATGCTGTTGCGCATGCTCAGCCACAGTCGGCTCTCCGCCTCCGGCTCCGCCCTGACAGGATTCAGTCTCATCTTCATCGGCCTGGAGATGCTGCAGGAGGGGATGATGGGCATGCGGGATCTGGTGACCCCGGACACGTTCCCACCAGCCACACTCACAGGCCATATTCTCCTGTGCCTGCTAGGCATCGTGATCACCGCCGTCACTCAGTCCTCCAGTGCTGGCGTCGCCATGTTGCTCACCGCGATCCACTCGGGGAACATTGGACTCGCGCAGGCGCTGCCTGTCGTGATCGGGATGAACCTGGGGACCACCGTCACGGCATTTCTGGCGACGCTGGGGGGCAAGATCGGCGGACGACGCACCGGTTACGCGCATGTGGCCTTCAACGTGATGGCCTCGTTCGTTGCGTTTCTGCTGCTTGAGCCTTACCTCATGCTGACCGAGGAAATCGTTCCCGGTCTGGCGGTTCGCAATCCGGAACTGGTCCTGGTTGGCTTTCATACGTTGTTCAACACCGTGGGCGTGATTGTCATCCTGCCATTCACACGACAGTTCGCGGAGTTCGTCATCCGGCTGACACCAGATCACGAGGAACACTTCGAGCGCCATCTCGAACCGGCCCTGATCCCGACCCCCGCGCTCGCCCTGAACGCCGTGGACACCATGCTGACTGAAGTCGGCACCAGGGTGCTGACCGAGTTGCTGGAGCGAACCGCATCTCCCGAGATCGCCTCCAGAGCGGCCCATCCCGATCTGTCCGGTGTCGCGAGCGCGACTGATGCCGCACTCTCCTACGTGCAGTCGCTGGATGTCATTCCTGATCAGGAAGCGTTGTTCCAGCACTACTCAGAGACACTGCTGGTGATCGATCACCTGCGGCGTCTGATCACTCGCCTCGGCCAGACTGCGCGGCTGGCAAACATCCACGACGACGCGAAACTCAACGAACTGTGCCACCAGATGCGGAGCGGAGCTGAACGACTTCGCCAAGCCGGAATCGTCGCTGGCGAAGAGGATCTGAAGGCCCTGCGGAAGCTCAACCGTGACATCAAACAGGAGAATAAGCAGTACCGTCGCACCATCCTGCAGCAGGTGTCCCGGCGCGAGATTCAACCTCAGTTGGCACTTCGCAGAATGGATGCTGCGCGCTGGCTGCGGCATATCGGCTATCACGTATGGAAGATTGCAGAGCATCTGCGACCGAACACCACGCCTGCTCCGACACCGGAGTGACAGCCGTACGCGTGTGCTGAAACACAGGAATCTCTGAATTGACGTGATCCAGCAGGCCGGATTGTACGTTCAGAGGATTGAGGCTGTCCGCGACGCATCTGTTGATCACCAACCCCCAGGACCAGAAGACCATGCACCGTGTGATTGGAATCGTGCCACTCGGGATCGGGATCACAGTGATTGTGTTCCTGTGGAGTCAGCCGTTTGGGGAGTTTCACTCACCGCCGCTGTTCTTCCGCATCTTCGGCAGCTTCGTGGCCCTGTTCTTCTGCCTGATCGGCGGCGGCCTCGTCTTCGGCCAATTGGCGAATCCAGCGCA
>JAGQQB010000592.1 GCA_020426425.1 Planctomycetaceae bacterium
GCTCGAGAGTCTGCGGCAGCACGACATCCTCGTCCAGAATATCGAGGCCACACTCGATGAACGACTGTCGTTCGGAGAGCAACTTGCGGATCAGGTCGCCTCATTTGGCGGAAGCTGGACTTTCATCCTTTGCTTTGGTGGTGTGTTGATCCTTTGGATTGCGGTGAATTCAATCGCGATGCTCGGCAAGGCTTTCGATCCATTCCCGTACATCTTGCTCAATCTCGTGCTCTCCTGCCTTGCCGCCATTCAGGCGCCAGTGATCATGATGAGCCAGAACCGCCAAGAGGCCAAAGACCGACTGCGTGCCGAGAACGACTATCGAGTCAACCTGAAAGCCGAACTGGAAATCCGCCATCTGCACTCCAAAATCGATCTGCTGCTCACCCACCAATGGCAGCGACTGATGGAAATCCAACAAGTCCAAACCGATCTTCTGGAAGAACTCGGCCGCAATCGCTGAAGCGACCGAAGACGAACGGCCGCTGCGTGCCGGCATAGAGTCCACCACCAGGCCATCACGAACCTGTCGACGCCGACCCCATTTCCAATCGGCTAGCACACAGTCCAAGTCCTCCAAGTCGAGCAAGCGTTTAATCGCGTGTTCCCCGAGGGACTCGCTGACCAACCGACCGGACAATGCTGCGGATCGCGATCATCTTTGCGAATGGCAACCTGACCATTCGCCACCGGAATTCGGGTCAATTGGATTCGGTCGTCACCACATCGAAGTTGGCGACGTTGGCGTTCGCGGTGACATCAAAAGTCAGTGTTGACTCGGTGTTGTACTTCGCGGGAATCGTGATTTGCTGCGTGGTTTGCGGCGCATCGGCGCCGGCTGCGACGGCATCGACCGATTCTGCACCATCGTCCGACTCCAAGTCGGATTCACCAGTCCAGATGATGGAGACCTGATGCAGGCCAATCTTGGCCCCCTTTGTTCCCTTGGTGTAGTCCAGCGAATAGTTTCCGTTCTCGTCGGTAATCCCGATCGAACGACGTCCAGATTCAGGTTGAAACACGACGCGGAGCCCTCCGGTGCCTGTGCCATCCACCGTCACGGTTCCAGTGACTTGGCCCAGCTCTGGTTGATCAGACGCCCCACCTGAGCAGCCAGCAAGCAGCAGGACGAGACCGATTACGGCAAAGGAATTGCAATTCACCTGTGGAATCCCAGAGTTGGGTGGGGCAGCACAAGGGGAGTGCGAACGACCGCACTCCCCTAAACTTATCAAGCAAGCTCAGGCAGCGTTACGAGGAACCGAACTAGAACTCGCCGATCACGTTGCCATCGTTCTTGGTCCCCAAGTTGCGATAGGTCGTGGTGTCGATGTTCTCGCTCAGGAAACGAACGGCCCCATCGCCGAGCAGGAAGTGTGCCCCGCCGGTATGGCGGCTCGTGAACACCTTCTCTTCGGCATAACCGTCACTGCCACCATCCTCGTTGATGTTGACATCGATGATCCCCACAATCCCGAAGATCGACGCCACCGAGCAGTGAGCACATTGATCCAGTCGAGTTCCTGCCCAGACAATGCCCAGATTATTCTCGCCGTGCAGCGAACTCTTCTCGCCCACCATCAGGGTGTTGCTGGTCCCGTCAGTGATGTCTCGGAACTGGGCGCGACTATTGGGGCCGAAGATGCCTTCTCCGGCGTAATTCCGTACGTCTGAGGCAGGGCGATTCGCGAACGGATGGGCATTCGATCCGGCATTTGGTTTGAAGCTTGTGCCCGCCAGGGCGGTGTCGTAGCGCCCCATGACGCCGTTGTAGTTCGCCGTTCCAAAGATGATGCCACCGGAAGTTACGCGTTTCTTCTGCGTGTCGGTCGGGCAACGCCAGGAAGTCAGCACGGACCCGGTGGTGTCATTGCCCGAGATTCCCGTAATTGTATTCGTGCCGGGGGCCATGTTGTTGTACAGCGGTGCTTGATCGAGGAACGGCAAGATGAATGTGCCCCAGCCAAATGAAGCGCGCCCAAGGCCGCCGTCAGAGTGGTAGATCCAGCCGGGAGGCAGGGTCTTGTGGGTATCGTGGTAGTTGTGCAGGGCCAGGCCGATCTGCTTCAAATTATTCTTGCACTGGCTACGACGGGCCGCCTCA
>JAGQQB010000593.1 GCA_020426425.1 Planctomycetaceae bacterium
CGAAATGATTCGATCAGCCCGGGTGCGGGCGACCGCGTCGCACTGGTCACTTACGATGCACTCGATGCCGAACACGCACCACAGGTCGTGCTGCCGTTATCGGCTGATTACGACGCGGCGATGTCCGCCTCAACCACGTTGCAGGCGACGAGTGATGTCGGATCCACCACCGCCACAGAAGCAGGGATCAGTCTGGCCCGATCGATTCTGAAGACAACCGATGAGGGCGGTCAGGGACGTCGCTTCGCCAAGAAGGTGATCGTTCTGCTGACCGACGGGGTTCCTAACGCCTGGTCCACTTCGGAACTCGAAATCGAAGAGTACATCGGCAACAACCCCAGCGACGAGTACTACGATGTCGGATACGTCTGGTACAACGCCGCGCTGATGCAAGCGTCGCTGGCTGAGGCGGAGAACACTCAGTTGTTCCCGGTCGGCATGGGGCTGGGCGCCGACTACGACTTCATGGACCGCATGGCTCGCATGTCGACCACCGACGAAGGAGGCTCCAGCGTTCGCGGCTCAGGGAATCCGGCCGAGTACGAAACCCGGCTGACTGAGATCTTTACGGAGATCATCAAACGCCCAGGTTCGCGTCTGGTCGAATAGCCCGGAAATCTGAATCCAGGAGCAATCGGGAGGGTTCCGGCCCCAGTGGCTGGAATTCCTCTCGCATTGTTCTGGGCAGATTGCCTATACCTCGCCAGTCGCGGACACCAATCCGCTCGACCAGGGACTCGGAACAGGCAACGGAATTGCGAAAAGGATGACGATGCGAAACGGACTCGCGTTGGCCAACTGGCTGCTTGTGTGTGGAATTTCGGCTAGCACTTTGCATGCGGACGAGGGTGTTCTGCTCCGCTACCGGTTCCAGGCAGGACAGGTCGTTCGCTATTCCGTGACCATGCGGGACGAGTACACCATTCAGGTTGGTGCCGCCAGCGACGAACCCTACACCGAGCAAAACAGTGTCAAGCAGTATCGAGTCCTGCAGGTGAACGACGATGGGTCGGCCCGACTGGAACTCAAACTGGAATCGGCCAAGTTGACAGTCGTGAACGAAGGGCAAACCCGCGAATTCGACAGTTCGGCCAACAACAATCAGGACCCCGTCTTCGCATCATTGCAGAACATGCTTGGCAAGCCACACTTGCAGGCGACCGCATCGCCATTGGGAATGCTATCGGAGCTCAAACTGCTGATTGGTGCCAAGGAGACACCATATGAGGTGAGTCATTCGGCCCTGGATGCGTTTGTTCCCTTGCCAGAAACCCCGGTCGCAGTGGGTGCGTCGTGGCGGGAAGATCTGGAGTTCCCGGTTCGCGTGACCGAGACACTCACGAAACAGGTGAAAGCGCAGCGGCGGTTTCATCTGCTGAGCATCGAGAATGGTCAGGCGACGATTCAGTACGAGACAAAAATCATTTCGCCTGTCTCAGAACCCGATGAAGAAATCCAATTGATCCGCCGCCCCACGCGTTGCACTCTTGTACTTGACCTGGAACGCGGCGTCATGGTTTCCAAGACGGTCACCCTGGACAACACCGTCACCAACTTCGGCGGCGGTCCCTCAGTCATGACGCTCAAACAGGTCCACAAAGAGCAACTCCTGGAGCAGGTCGCCCAAGGTGAGACGGCGACCCGGCAGTAAAGTGGTGCGCCTGGCCACTGTGCTCGCTCGCGCCCGGCATTGCCAGCGTCGGACGTGTTCATTCCAAGGCTCCGCCAGCAATTCGCCGATGTAGCGGCCCTTCGACAGACGCCACCTCCGCCAAAGGAGTGCGTCTACCATCAGTCCTCGATCCTCGATCAAATCCCCACCGACACCAGCAGCGTCAGACAGGGGTTCCAGCTGTCAAACGCAACCTTCGCCCCCCTGCCCCCATTCGGCACTTGACCCTCGTCAGGGTGCCCGTTAGCGTGTTCCTTACATCAAAATCCACCGCTGCGCCTTATGCGGGCTGGTGTTACGCACTTCCAACTGCACTGGTTCTCCGATGCTGTTCCGATCGACTTCCGCTGCCGCTCCCCGACGTCACCGTTTGGCCCAACTCTTCACCCGGTTGACAGGTGCGTTGCCCAAACGCCGCCCTGAACTCCAGTC
>JAGQQB010000594.1 GCA_020426425.1 Planctomycetaceae bacterium
GTGGATGCCATGTCAGCCCTTCCCGTGTGGGCCCCAACTGGAGACATGCTCCACACGCTGACATTCCAATGGAGTGAACGAATGAAACGCTGGATGATTGCCGCCCTCGCGGCTGTGGCGATGACCCGTGCCGGATTGGCCCAGGATTTTGTGGGGGCCGCTTCTGTCGGCAGTAACGAACCACTCTTCTCCTACGACGACCAGGAACACTGGAAGCACGGCTGGATGCAGGACATGCCGTACTACGGTGGTTTCGAGACCTTCCGGCCCTACAACTACCATCATGTGTTTGGCCAGGCGACCACCGCACAGGGCTGGGGCATGTCGATGCCGTACTCGCAGCAGTTCTGGCATCGCTACGAGCATCTGACCAACCTCAACCAGACGGCTCCTGGCGGTGAGGGCTATCAACAGGCAGTGCCGCAGCCACAATACTCGGGCACGCAATACTACGGGACCCCGCAACCCATGTTGCAGAATTCCGTTCCGCAGCAGCAACTCATGCAGCCGATCCCGCAGCCATCGATGCAGCCAATCCCCCAATCGATGCCGCAGATCATTCCGCAACAAGGCTACCAGGGCGCGCAGCAGATGCAGTACGTGCAACCCGCCTCTCCGCAACAGCAACAGATGCTGAATTACCTGAACGGGCCGGCTCTGCCGCGTAATGCTCGCTAATAAACCGCTTGAGATCACCACCATCGCGTCCGGCGATGGTGTCCAATCCAATGGCCGCTGGTACTCCAGCGGCCATTCGTCATTTGGTCATCACGCAACTGAGGAGTGCGCCTCCTGCCAGGCGATGCGGCCAGACGGAATTGATCCCACAGCTTCTCGGGCGGCATACACCTCAGCCGTGAGGCGGTCGCTGTTTCGCGGACTCATGTCGCCGGATTCGCATTGTCGACGTTCGCAGGGGACTGCATCACGAGCTCGTAGCAGTGTTTGAGTTGCTGCAACACACCGCCATCGACCGGTTCACGTCGCTTTGTGTCGCTTTCGCACTGCAGGAACAGATCATCGAACTGGGCAATCCACTGAGCGATGGCCTGCGGATTCGTCTCGCGATGAGTTCGCGCAAACCCTGGGGAGTGACCACGCTTGAACCCCTCATAGGCCACTTGGTTACCGATGATGAACAGGTTGGGGGAGGGGACCGAGGTCAGCGCGAACTCACAGCGATTTGTCATCATTGCCTGCATTGCCTGCTGGTCAAGTTGCTTGTCAGATCGCGTGAGCGAGTCCGATTTCCCTTCCATCAATCCGATCAGGCGTCGGTATCGTATTTTGAGTCGCTCGGGCAGTTCTTCGTTAGCGACGCGGCGTGGCGGAATCATGAGTGATCGCAACTTCGCGCCTTGCGACACCGCATGCAGGACGGCTCTCCTTTCTTCACGCAGCAGTTCGACGTACTCCGGCTCATAGCGTCGTTCATCTTGCTCCAGGTCACTGATTGCGATTGACCCCAGCCCGGAGATCGTTCGAATAATGAGTTGTGAGACCGGTCGTTCATTCGCAGCGCGTTCCACCGCGTTCTTAAGATCCCGCACAATGAGTTGCGTGCGCGCCACCGGGCCGCGCACCACACACCACGATTCTTCCTCAACATAGACCGAATAGGCTCGACGAATGAATCGCTGGAGTTGTTCCTTGAAGCCGGAATCGTCGACTTGTGTGGGATCATACCGCAGATACCGCTGCCCTCGAATGTCGTAGAAGGTCTCCGTCCCCTGTTCCATCAGAACGACGACCCGCTCCGAGCCGAGCACTTCGTGCGCGAAGCCAAGTTCGTAGGCCACGTTGGCATTGGGCGGCGTCCCCTTGACGCCGCACTGGTGATGCGCCGCGACGATGGCGATGGCAGACTGGCGCATAGCCTGCTGGATCTGTTTGACAGCATCACCGGAGTCGGCACTCCAATCGCCACGGCATGGATCCAGGCCCCACTCCCGAGCAGTCTCGAACACCAGTCGTTCGATTTCAGCAAACTCACTGCGAAAGGGAATAATGACGAAACACAGTGGCCGTGACTCACCCGGCGGATTGTCAATTCTGGTCAAGGGCTTCGTGCCGTTCTTCGTTGCCATC
>JAGQQB010000595.1 GCA_020426425.1 Planctomycetaceae bacterium
AAACGACCACAGAAATCCAGCCTTTGGTGGCCAGATGATTGAGGTGGGCGTGCTTCCGCAGGATGCATTCCACTGCAGATGCAGGCGCTTCGATAAGGACGAGCAACCGGAGGGGTTCATGCTGATAGTCTTGCCCATCATGCACGGACTGCCAGGGAAGTCCGGTCCGCAGGTCGCCACCATTCCCTTCCAGCACTCCCAATTGGCCCACGACGTTGTGGATTAGCTTGTTTCCACTTCCATGGTTGCGATTGTCGACCGAAGACGCGTAGTACTGCAGATTGATCCAGCTCGTCACCACCATCGGGGCGGTCATGATCAATTCAAGGATGCGGTATTCCGGATCGCGCTGGTGGTCGTAGCTGTGCATGAATACTCGGCCCGACAGGTTCATGCCGCAAGTTCGCTCACGGGGTGCGACAATGAAGGCGGCATTCCCGGCGAGCCCCCATTCCGGACGCACTTCCGCCCAGTCCCGGCTGCGTCGCAGCAGATCGGCTTCGGTTGTGTCCCCGAATCGGTCCGCTCGTTCTAGGCGGCTCAGTCGGCTCGCTTCGAGCAGCCAGTGCTGCAGTTCCTGGATAGCAGTTGACCAACTTGGACCGAACTGGTGGCAATCAGGAAGTCGAATCTCATCAGTCGTTGTGATGTGCACGGCGGCAACAAACAAGGTGTCCTCAGGAATGGTGATGCCCCGCGTGGCAAGTATATTTCGGATCTCCAGATCATTGAGCAGTTGCGCAGCGAACCGGGCATTTGGTTCACCGGAATGACCGCCACAGGCCCCGCAGTCGAGTCCCGACTTGTAAGGGGTGTTGACGACTTCCGACTCGTGACCGCACAAAACCACGAGCGGCGCAAACGACTCCGTCAGACCGAGATTTCGGAGCATATTCTCTGCCAGCGTGGCCTGTTGTGGCCGGGTGAGCATGGCCTGTTCTTCGATGTGCGATGGCAGGCCGAGTTCAGGGGGCTGACCGGGAGAAATTCCATCAGTGGCTGCATTGCCCACCGGTCGGGTGAGTCGTAATGAGTCCGAGGCGAGCTTCCATCCATAGCTCAGGCCAATGGATTCCACGAAAGCGAAACAGGAGACGGCCGAACTCTGCAGCGTCTTCCACAATTTGCGAGACGATCGCAGTACTAGTCGCTGCTGGACAGCTCGGAGCCCGTTTCCACAGGTGGGACCGACAACTGCTTCCCGGACTTCAATTGAGGGTGTCAGCAGGACAGGGCAATGGGCAGTACCTGAGTCTACACCCAGAGGGACGACTCGCAGGGGCATCCCAAAAAAGCCGGCGAATCCGAACGTTTCGATCGAGGGATCCAGGGATTCAAGATGGCGGCGATACAGTTCGGAACGCACATCAATGCAGAAGACCATTTGCACGGCCTTGCGTGTTCTCTTATTGGATTGCTGCGGATCTCGAATTTGCGGCGCGTGCTGAATATTCTGCAGCAGCTGCCGGCGATAGGCGATTTCTGAAGCGATTTGAACACAATATCGGGCCAGCACTTCATGCGTTGGATGGGAAGGCGCCTTTGTTTCCACGTCGTCAGGCACGGAAAGCTGATGCGACTTAAATCGCCACGCGGGCGCAGTCGTGTTCGCCAAGGCTGTGTCGTATGTCAGGCGTAAGGCCAACAGGCCGACCAACTCCAGGTTCAGTTCGGAAGTACTGCCGGGTTTCCAACCCCGATAGCGGACGTACGCAGCCCATCCGCTGACCGTGAGCAGCGTGGCGAGCAGGAATTCTCGCCACTGGTCCTGAGGAACCTGCAGTGACTGCAGGCATTGTTCAATCGCGCGCTGCGGAACTGGAGACAGGGTCGCCATGAACTTTCGGAACCCGGGGATTCCCAACATTTCCATGCGGCGCGAATGTTGACTCATTTGCCGCCATGCAGCGAACAAGGGATCTGAGTTCCAGGGACTGGCCCAAACGGCTTGCCCCTGATCGAAATGTGCGGCCAGGCACCGGGAGATGTCGTTCACGATATGACTGTTCCATTCGCTACCTGTCTCCTGGTCGATGGCCTCGGCCACACTCAGAACACTACGT
>JAGQQB010000596.1 GCA_020426425.1 Planctomycetaceae bacterium
ACTTGCGCCGCGATTGCCGTCTCTCGCGCGGATGCGAATCCTGGTTCCAACGCCTCGGAATCACGCGAGTCTTCGCCGATTTACCTCGCTTCCCCAACACGTAAAGGGCGTACGATCGAACCGATTCGTGGCTTTCCAGTGGTAATGGAGCCGCGAGCCGGGCATGATGCAGACGATATTCCTTGCAAGTGGCGCGGTGGCGAGCCGGGGACAATGTTCCCTTACACTGATCAATCAACAATCGCGGACCAAATGAGTGTCGCACGACTCTCCGAGTCGTGCGACACTGGTCGAGGCGAACACTCGCCGAGCAACGCCACTCACTCCTCTGCTGCATCGGCTCGATGCCGCTGCGTCTCTGCCCTAGTCAGCATGCCCCAGTTAAGGGGCCGATCCTGTGTGTACTGCTTGCTGAGCGTGAGCGCTGTGACCGCTTTGGCGAGTTCATAACCGAGATAGAAGGCGTGGCTCGCCTCGACGGGCGAATCGTGTGAGACCTGATCAAACAACTCGAACGGATCGCTCCCCCGCCAATATCCATCACGATTCATGATGTGCAGTTCACCGCGCTCGGCAAAGATGCGGAAGTTCGGATCGCGAATATCTTTAGCGAACTGCTGCAGAGTCTCGTCACCGAGGTTGTGAATCCTTGCATCATGCAGCATGACGAGTCCAGAACCGAGATGTTTCGGTAACGTCTGCTGGGCGACGGCGTGGGTAGCGAGTCGCCGGGCGATGTCGAACTCGGCCACGCTACTCGCACTCCAGCCGATGACCTCGGTCGTCAGGATGCTGCCGATGTTGAGTTCGGCGCAGATGGCCGCCAAGACGAAGTTGACCCCGGCCGTGTCGACTTCGGACAACTCAGTGACGTTGCCGACCCCCATCAGAATCGGGATCTCCGCAGACTCGCGACGGACTGCGAAATACCGCGCCAGGGACGCCGCAAAACCGAAGCCAACCGGTTCCAGAATAGGATCGACTCGCACATGCCTTCCGGTGGACTGGAGCGCAGCAACGGTTGACCACATGGTGGACAGATCGGAAGGATCGTCCGGGATCACCACCCAGTCGACATCGAGCGACTGTGCCCAGTCGAGATTGCGCGAGGCACAACTGAGTACCAGTTCCGCCCCGGCATCGACTGCGGCCCGGACCTCGCACTCCTCGAAACTGTCGATGGACACCCGATGTCCTTCGCGAACGAGGGCGGCAACAAGTGGGCCGACGCCACTCCATTGTTCGCCCGGCACTGTGCCGACATCAATCACATCGGTACCGTCGTCGCGATACCGCTCTGCGATCTGTAATGCCTCGACCGTTGACAGTCGCGACGCATGGTTGATCTCAGCGATGATTTCCGTGCGATACGCGTTCAGGTCCACCTGTTGCTGCTTGCCGCCGAGCAGTGCTGGGAGATCGCGAATATCGCGTGGACCGAGATGGCAGGGAATGCCGTAGTGCTCCGCGAGCCGCGCAGCATCTCCCTGGCACCAGCCGGGAAACAGGATGCAGTCGAATGGTTCGTTGACCGTAAGTCGCCTTAGCACCCAATCGACATGCATCAGGGCGGCAACCGAGATGCCGAGCACTTCCACCTGGTAGCTAAACCCAATCTCACGGCTCAGTCGATCGAGCGTTTGCCGAACGGTTTCCGCAGCCAGCCGACCGGTAACGACCAGGACGCGCTGACCGGCGTGAATCGAAAACGGTGGTGGAGATTGGTCTGCCATGGCGACCAATTGTAGCCAGTCCTTGAAACTATGTAGGAAGTCTCCGTCGGTCGGGGTATCGTGGAATGTGTCTTCAAGTTCACGTTCCTCAACCTCGGGAGGCAATGATGTTTTACATCGGATTGGATGTGCATACAAAGCAGATCACGGTCTGTGTCCTCAATCAGGACGGGAAAGTTCATCAGCGATGTCAAGTGCGAGAGATTTCACAGTTGATGTCATTTCTCGAACAGGTGGGCGAGCCGTTCGAGGTTTGTTTCGAAGCGAGCTGTGGTTATGGGACTTTGTTCGAGTTGCTCAAGCCGGTGGCCAGAAAGGTTGTGGTCGCG
>JAGQQB010000597.1 GCA_020426425.1 Planctomycetaceae bacterium
CGCGGTGCGGCGACCATCAGGGTGCGGCGTGCCGGTTGCCAGGAACTTGATGAACAGCGTTTTCCCCTGTTCGATATCGACCGAGATCTCTTCGCCTGGCTGCATGCCGAAGAAAAAGTTTGGTGTCGGCAACACGCTGGTATCGCCGTAATCCTTGCGGTGCTGGACGAACTCCTCAAACACCTTGGCGTACTGCAGCGACGAGAGGACATCCTGATTGGTCGCCGGACGACCGAGCAGGTCGGTCACACGCTTCTCTTCAGCTGCAAAATCGGCAGGATGCAAGGTGTCGCCGGGACGACCAGTGAATGGTTTACGGTCTCCGAGAATGATCTGCTGGACGTCTGTCGGGAAGCCACCGGGGTTCTGCCCCATCGCTCCGCTGAGCAGATCCTTGATCGACTCGGGAAAGGCGAGGTTGCGCTGATTGGCGAGGATGTCGTCGGCGGTGACTTCGTTCGCGACCATGAACAACGCGAGGTCGCCGATTGCTTTCGACGTTGGCGTCACCTTAACGATATCCCCGACCAGTCGATTCGCCTGTGCATACGCCTGACAGACATCGTGCCATTGATCGGCCATGCCCAATGCACGTGCCTGTTCGAACAGGTTGGTGTACTGACCGCCGGGCATTTCGTGGTTGTAGAGGTCGGCAGTGCCGGGCAGCACCGAACTTTCGAACGGCAGATAGAACTCGCGGACATGTCGCCAGTATTCGGCGACTTCGTCAAGTGTGGCGGTGCTCAGTCCGGTGTCGCGTGGCTGGAAGTGGAGCGCCTCGCACAGCGTGTTGAGGTTCACCTGCGACGTTCCGCCGGACATAGGAGCCATGGCGGTATCAACGACATCAACACCGACATCACTCGCCCGCAGTAGCGAGGCGGCCTGAATGCCGGCGGTATCGTGCGTGTGGAAGTGGATGGGCAAGCCGACTTCCTGTTTGAGCGCGGAAATCAATTTCGCTGCCGCCTCGGGTTTGCACAGTCCGGCCATATCCTTGATGGCGAGGATGTGTGCGCCCCGTTTTTCGAGATCCTTGGCGAGATTGATGTAATACTTCAGGTCGTACTTGGTGCGACCAGGATTCATCAGGTCGCCGGTGTAACAGATGGAGGCTTCGCAGATGGCCCCCGCTTCGCGGACGGCATCCATTGCCACCTGCATGTTCTCGGTCCAGTTCAGGGCGTCGAAGATGCGGAAGACGTCAATCCCGGAAGCTGCCGCCTGCTTGCAGAATTCACGCACGACGTTGTCGGGGTAATTCGTGTAACCAACGGCGCTGGAGGCCCGCAGGAGCATCTGGAACAGGATGTTCGGACAGGCTGCCCGCATGCGTTCGAGCCGTTCCCAGGGGCACTCCTTCAGGAATCGCATCGAGGTGTCGAACGTTGCTCCGCCCCACATTTCGAGCGAGAAAAGTTGCGGTAACAGATAAGAATACGCTTCGGCAACGTGCAGCAGATCGTACGTGCGGAACCGGGTGGCATGCAGCGACTGGTGGGCGTCGCGGAAGGTGGTGTCAGTGATCATCAACCGCTGCTCGTTCTTGAGCCAGTCGGCGAACTTTTCCGGTCCGAGTTCCAGCAGTCGGTCTCGTGTTCCTTTGGGGCGGGGCTGCGAAGGATCGTACTGCGGCAACAGCGCTGGAACGCGACGGGTGGCGACTGGGCGATCTTTTACCAGTGGATTGCCATTGATGATGGTCTCTCCGAGGAACTGCAGCAGCCTGGTGGCGCGATCGCGACGCCGCGGCAGCGCGAACAGTTCCGGGGTACGATCGATGAATGTCGTCGTACACAATCCATCGCGGAAGTCGGGGTGATTGATCAGGTTGATCAGGAACGGAATGTTCGTCTTCACGCCACGAATACGGAATTCGTGCAGACAGCGATCCATCTTGCGGACGGCATCAATGAAGCGGCGCCCACGGGTCGTGACCTTCACAAGCAGCGAGTCGTAGTAGGGTTGAACGAACGCTCCGGAGAAGGCAGTCCCCCCATCGAGTCGAATTCCCATGCCGCCTGCCGAGCGATCGTGACCGACGCGGCCATAG
>JAGQQB010000598.1 GCA_020426425.1 Planctomycetaceae bacterium
CCGGCATCTTGCGCACGTAATCATTGCGACAGGTCAGCAGCCCCAAATACGGGCCGCCGTACTGCAGTGGTGTTCCGAGTGATTGACCTTCCGCCACGGCAATGTCGACGCCGTAGTCACCGGGACGCTTAAGCACGCCGAGACTCAGCGGATCGAACGACATCACGGCCAGCGCGCCGGCCGCTTGGGTGACCGCAGTCAGTTGGGCGACCTCTTCCAGGCACCCGAAGAAGTTGGGGGACTGGAAGACGACGCAAGCGGTCTGATCATCGAGTGCCGCGTGGACGGCATCCACATCGACCACGCCGGCAGGCGTCGGAATGGTGACGACTTCGCAGTCGATCGCGTTGAGGTACGTCTCCACCACAGATCGGTATTCAGGATGCACCGAGCCGCAAAGGATGACCTTCTTTTCGCGGCGGGTCACCCGCATGGCCATGAAGACCGCTTCACTCACAGCAGTGCCACCTTCGTACAGACTGGCATTCGAGACGTCCATGCCGGTCAGTTGGCAGATGAGTGTCTGAAACTCGAAGAAGGCCTGGAGTGACCCCTGACTCGCTTCTGGCTGATAGGGCGTGTACGCGGTGTAGAACTCGCCGCGTCCGGTGATTTCGTCGACCACCGACGGGATGAAGTGATCGTACGCCCCGCCCCCCATGAAGCAGACGCGGTGCGAGGCATTTCGCGCCGCGAGCCGACGCAAATCCTGCTCAAGTTGCATCTCAGATTGAGCGGGGGGCAGGTCGAGTGGTCGATCCAACTGCAGTTCCCGGGGAACTTGATCCAGGAGGGTTTGCAGGCTGGGGACTCCAATCGTGTTCAGCATCTGTTGACGCTGCTCATCGGTCGCAAACAAATACGCCACGCAGGCACCTCAAATCGGTTCCGCCGCCGACTTGCATCGGCGACCGAAAACACATGTATTCAATGAGACAAGATCACCGTGGGCAGACAGGCAGTCCATTGCCGCACCGCTGAACATCATTCCTCTGGGGATCCAACCGCAGCCAAGCACGCCCCTTAACGGGCTGAGACTGCAATGGGCCTGGGATCCGGCATCCATTCCGACCGAATCAATGACCGCCAGCACTCGCCTGATAGCCCGCGTAATCCAGCAACTGGTCGACTTCGCCGGGGTTCGAAACCTTGATGCGGGCGATCCAGCCTTTACCGTAGGGATCGTCCGACAGCAGCGACAGTTCATCTTCCAGGCCGGAGTTGACCTCGACCACTTCACCGGAGAGCGGAGCGTACAGGTCGCTAACGGCCTTCACGCTTTCGACTTCGCCAAAGGGCGCTCCCGCCGCGACGGTTTTCCCGACCGACGGAAACTCCAGGTGGACCACATCGGTCAACTCCTTCACGGCGAAATCGGAGATGCCAATGGTCGCCACATCTCCCTCAAGGTGTACCCACTCATGAGTCTTTGCAAACCGCAACGTACTGGGATCCATTCCATTCCTCACTCATCTGCGGACCAGACCGTCTACCTGATCGCGAACCTGACATAGGGGGTCCGCACACTCAGCGAGCGATCCCCAACCTCCTCGTCACCGGGACATCCTAGCGAGACCACCGGCGACCCAATTCAGTGAGGTTAGCGACTGCACGGGAAAAGGAAAGTGGCGAACGGAAGTTCTCGGTGGTGGGTGAAACCCACTGGGGCTCAGTCAATCGGCTTCATCGGGAATAGTGCCGAGGGGACGTGTTCACGTTGCATGATCTGTCGCGCTTGAGCGACGATCTCCGGGTGGTCGGCGGCGATATTGTGGGCTTCAGCTCGGTCGGTGCTCAGGTCGTACAGTTCAATCGCCAAGGGATTGGGGTTGTTTCGCTGGAGCATGTTCTGCCGGATCGCTTTCCAGTTGCCAATTCTCACCGCCTGCTGACCGCCGTAGGACGGGAATTCCCAGTACAGGAACGAGTGCTGTTGTTGCCCCTGTTGGCCCGTCCAGGTCGGCAACAGGCTGACGCCGTCGATGCCTTCAGGTGGCGTCGCTCCAGTCATGTCGCAGAAGGTCGGCAGCAAGTCCCAGAACGCGGCGATGA
>JAGQQB010000059.1 GCA_020426425.1 Planctomycetaceae bacterium
GTCCGCGCGCTGCTCTCCGATGAGCAACATCCCAAAGAAAACTCCTCATCGACGGATGCGTCGATGAGGAGTCGGATTCGCTGCGATACATCTTGCTGGGCGCGGACTATGGATTCACGGTGGCTGGGCCAGTCACGTCGATGTCGTCCTGACCAGCACCAGTGAAGACGCCGGATGCACCATCGAAGGTGAACATCACGTCGGTTTCGATGTGCAGGCCATCGACCAGGGCGTTGTTGAACCGGGAGCGAACTAGTCCGTCAATGTTAACCCAGTTACTGGTGGTGTCGTTCCCAGGGCGTTGTTGAACCGGGAGCGAACTAGTCCGTCAATGTTAACCCAGTTACTGGTGGTGTCGTTCCCCATCAGGATGGCGTTGAATCCGTTCTCCATCGTACCAGGCAGCGTACGGCGGAAGTCGCTGTTGGTGGAGCTGCCGTGGAACTCGGAGTTGTTGGCAATGAGGTTGATCCCATTGTTGTCCGCGTTGACCGCATTGATGTTGTTGATGTCGATCGTGGCGATGGCCATGTTATCCAGGGCAATGTTCACCGCGTTCGCACCGGCACGGTAGAAGGCACCCGTTGGCGAAGCGTCGAGGTTGAAGTTCAATGTCGAGTTGTTCGCAGAGAGGTCGATTGCGTCAGCCCCCATGTCGGCGAACAGCAGTTGACCGGTCAAGTCGACCGTTACGTTGCTGCCGGAGACCGCGTTCACCCGAATGCCATCGTTGGCAGCCATGTTGCCTCGCAGATTCACGCCGGTGAAGTTGACCATCGAAGCGAGCGACGAGTCGAGCCGGATGGCATCGCCACCCATGGCATTGTTGAAGTGGACATCGGTCAGGTTGGCGGTGAAGGTCGAGTTGCTCGCCGTGACCGCCAGGCCATCAACCATGGCGTTGTCGAAGATGGCATTCTGCAGATTCAACGTGCCCGTGGCGTCTGTCAGAGTGCCCAGGATACCGGTTCCGCCCGCTCCGTCGAACAGGATGAACGGTGCAGCACCTGGAGTGAGGTCGATTTGGACATCACCACCGGTGGTGCCAATGAATTCGATGCCATCTCCATTCGGACTGGTGAACGAACCGGCGTTCGCCAGGTTGAAGTCGTTCACGCTGTTGCCATGGGCTTCCAGGTGAATCCCGTCGTTGCCAGCATTGGCGCCGGAGACGTTGTCCCCGTTGAACGTGGTCGTGGAGTTGTTGGTGGACACGATGCGAATGGCATCGCCAGTTCCAGTCCCGTCGAAGGAGACGTCGGTCAGGTTGGCGGTGACGGTCGAGTTGCTGGCGTTGACGGCCAAGCCATCCACTGTGGCGTTCGAGACGTTCGCGTTCTCCAGATTCAAGGTGACGGTCGAATCGGTCGCCACACCCGTCACACCAGAACCACCAGCGCCATTGAGCAGCAAACCGCCCAGAGCCGGGGTGATCCCAATGTTGAGCGTGCTGCCATTCTGGGCGAGGAAGTCGATGCCATCGCCACCAGGACTGGTGAACGAACCAGCGTTGGTGAGCGTGAAGTTGTTCGTACTACCACCGAGAGCTTCCAGATGCATGGCATCGTTGCCAGCATTTGCACCGGAGATCGCATCGCCGTTGAAGTTGACCGTCGAGTTGTTGTGAGCGTTCAACCGCAGAGCGTCGCCAGTCATCATCGCATCGCCATCGAAGGTCACGCGGTTGAGCGTTGCGTCGAAGGTCGAGTTGTTGGCAACCACGGCCATGCCATCGACACCAGCTCCATTGAAGTTGGCGTCGTCGATGCGGAGCGTGGCGGCTCCGTCAAATACGCTGCCCACGATCCCCGAACCAGTCGCATCGGAGAAGTCGGTAACGGCACCGAGCGGCATGGTGATGGACATGTCGAGTGTGCTGCCTGAGCCTGAGGTGAAGTCGAGACCATCACCGCCTGCCATGGCGAACGAACCGCCATTGACCAGATTGAAGACGTTGGTACTGGCAGCCAGCGATTCCAGGTGAATCGCATCGTTGCCCGCGTTCGCGGCGGACACGTTGTCCCCATTGAAGGTGACCGCTGATCCGTTGAGCGAGTTTAACCGCAGACCGTTGCCAGTCATCGTTCCATCAAGATTGACCTCGTTAAAGATCACATCAACGATTGAGTTGTCGGAGATGACATCCAGGCCATCAGCCATGGCCATGGTGCCGGAAACTCGTTCGGCAGTCAGCATGGTGTCGGTGCTGTTGCTGGCGAGGATTCGCATGGCGTCGCCACCCATCGCATTGTCGAGCATGACATCGGTGAGCACCGTGTCGAACGTGTTGGCGTTGTCGAGCGTGAGGGCCATGCCGTCGATGGCGGCGTTCGAGAAATCGGCATTGGTGATGTTCAGATGCCCGGTCGAGTTGGCCACTCCGCCCACAATGCCCGAGCCAGCCTGGGCCATGTCAAACAGAGCCTTGGCTCCACCGACTGGGCCGCTGATGTCGATTTGGATGTCGCTGCCGCCGGTCGCCAGGAAGTCGAGGCCGTCACCACCCGGGGTCGTGAAGGAACCAGCGTTGGTCAGCATAAACGTATTGGTACTGCCACCGAGCGATTCCAGATGAATCGCGTCGTTGCCTGCATTCGCACCGGAGACGGTGTCGCCGTTAAACGTGACATTCGAGCCATTGAGGGAATTCAGCCGCAGAGCATTTCCGGTCATGGCTCCGTCGACAGCCACGTTGGTGAAGCTCACCGCCACCACCGAGTTGTCGGCGATCACGTCAAGACCATCATCCCTCGCTCCGGTGCCGGTGACGTCGGTCGCTGTCAGGTTCGAGACCGTGCCACTGTTAGCGATCACGCGCATCGCGTCGCCGCCCATGGCTCCATCGAGCATGACCGTGTTGAGCGTGGTATTGAAGGTGTTGGCGTTACTCAGTGCCAACGCCATCCCGTCAACGGTCGCATTCGAGAAGTCAGCATTCGTGATCATCAGGCTGCCGGTGGAGTTGGTGACTTCACCCATGATGCCGGAGCCGCCAGCGTTGTCGAACAGAGCCTTGGGCAGTCCGGTGGCATCCAGTGCGATGTTCATTGTGCTGCCGCCTGTGGCCTGGAAGTCGAGCCCATCTCCTACGGGCGTGGTGAACGAGCCGACATTGGACAGCGTGAGGTTGTTCGTACTGCCATTGACTGCCATCAGGTGAATGGCATCTGCGCCCGCCATTGCCCCGGAGACACCGGTGCCAGTGACGGTTGAAACGGCCCCGTTTCGGGCGTTGATCTCGATGGCGTCACCCATGCTGGCGTTGTCGAACGTAACATTGTTGAGCATACCGGTGAAGGTCGACATGCCATCGGAACTGACGAGCAATCCGCCCAGCGTGCCACCATTGGCGTTGACGTTGGTCAGATTCAGAGTGCCGGTCGAATCGACCAGGCTGCCGTGGATGGCGTGTTCTGTCGCCCCGTCGAACTGAGCGGGAGACATGGGGTCGATCGCGGCGATGTTCATGTTGAGCGTCCCGCCCGTCAGGCCGGTGAAGCGGAGTCCATCGCGACCAGCTGCGGTGAATGAACCGGCGTCGGTGATGTTCATGTTGACCGTGCCGCCAGTGCGGGCTTCGAGCTCGATGCCATCTTGCATGGCGTTCGCTCCCGAGACAGAGGTCCCGTTGAATGTGGTGGTCGCCAACGTGTTCGCGCCAATGTGGATGGCGTCAATGCCAGCTCCATCGAAGTTGGCCCCGTTCGCGAAGCTCAGGTTCGTGGTCGCTCCGTTGCCTGCGGTCGAGAGCAATCCATTGGCATCAGCCCCAGAGAAATTGACAATGCCACCATTCTGGAAGGTGATGTTGGCTACGCCTCCATTTGTGTTGGCCACTTGCAGGCCGTCGCCCATCGCGTCAGCAAAGGAGCCGGTATCGTTCATGACGACGTTCAGGCTGCCGTTGTTGACTTCGTAGTGCATGCCATCGGCATCGGCACTATTGCCCGAGACACCTGTCCCGGTGATCGTCCCGGTCGAGAAGGCTCCCACGATACCATTGATGGCGTTCTGTCCCGCATCGTCGAGCGAGACGCCATTGAGCAGATTCGCGTTAAACGTCGAGCCACTGTTGGCAACAAGGTTCAGACCGTTGAGTACGGCATCGTTCGCATCAGTGTTATCCAGTGTGAGGTTGCCCATCGAGCCTCCGCTCAGGACGACCGAGGCCCCATGGCCCCCCATCGCGTTGGCGAACGAACCGTTGATGAACACGCCTTCGAACGCGGAGTTGCCGTCGGCAACGATGTCGAGGCCATCCTGTCCGGCACCAGAGAATGGGGTGTCGGTCACGAACATTGACAGTGCCGAGTTGTTGGTCAAGTCGCCATGAATTCCGTCTCCCATCGCAGCACTGAAGTCGCTATCGGCGATGGCGACATCTCCGGTGGAGAAGTTATCGAGTGCGAGTGCAATCGCATCAGACCCAGCTCCAGTCGCGGTCAGCCGCGTAAAGCCGACATCGAGCAAACCAAAGTTGTCGACGGTGCCATCAAGAATACTCTCGCCGGTGTTGAGCGCTGTCGTGTCGGCCAGGGTGATGACCGCTTCGCCAGCGTCCACGTCAGCGTGAATGGCATCACGCATAGCGCCGTTCATACCCAGCGTGTCGCCATTGACCACGACGCGACCACCGGTATTGGCGATGACGTCGAGATTGTGATTCATGGCATCTTCCAGATCGCTATTCGCGATGTTGGCAACCACTTCGCCGCCGTTCGTGCCGCGGAAGCGAGCACCGTAGCCATTCCCCTGGGCGTGGACATCGTTGAGCATGGCGTTGATGTCGGCATTGCTGCCACGCAGATCGATCCCGGCGATCCCGCCAACGATCGTCGCGTCGCTGACGCTCAGGTCAAGTGGGCTCGTATTCGAGTTCCAGATGGCGATGCCGCCATTGGGAGCCTTGGTGGGATTGTTGTAGGCGAAGCCATCGATCACGCCGTTGCCAGTTGCGTTCTGCAGGAAGATCCCGCCACCATTGCCAGTCGTTCCAACGATGTCCTGATTGATATTCTCGATCAGGAAATTGTTCACGCCGTTGCCAGCGATCATGGTGCCGCCATCGGGCGAGATGATGTTCACACCGACAATGCGATTGTTGTTAGCCAGGTTAAACACATTCGCACCAGCGTCAGCCGTGACGAAGGGACTCGGTCCGGTTGAGCTGAGGGTGCACAGCAGATTCGCTGGCCGGTTCGCCGCCTGGATCGCGAAAGGAGTTCCCTCACCCAGCACGAGCTGATTGTCGGTCAGGATCAGACCACTGCCACCAGCGAGAGGATTGGCTTCCGAGGTCGTTCCCGTCCGGATGAAGATGATGTCCGCCGTCGAATTTGAGGCGTTCTGCAAATTGTTGTAAGGGGTTTCAAACGTCCCGTTGCCGCCATTGGCTGCGGTGTTGTCGACGGTGATGATCTCCCAAGGTCGGTTCGTCGCGGGATTGATTGCCTGCTCCTGACGAGTCAGCAACGTTTCCTGAACACCAATTCGCGTCCGACGACGGGTGCGATCATAAAGATGATCATACAGGCACTTCGAACGGCATGTGATACTCGGCGCACCAGCACCGATCAGCAGTGTTCCGTTGGCGTTCACCGACGTACCAAAGTAGTCGTCGTCATAAACCGTCACACCCAACTGAACGCTCGTCAAATCCAACGCGACGCGACCGCTCACGCCAGTGACCGACTCACCCATGTTGGCATCCAGCCAGTAGGCTCCCCCATACACAGACAGGCATTCAAAGCCAGGAATGCAGGTTCCGGCTTCGACGTCGGCCCCTTTGAGCTGAACTTCGGCCCGCTGCATGTTCTGGAAGACCAGACCGCGTCCCGTGAACAGGCAGTCGTTCGTACGAATCTCCGGTCCAAAGGCACGAGCGTCTTCGCTCCAGGGGAGGTAGAAGTTACCCGTTACCTGGAGGTACTCGGTGAGCCATTCGCCACCAACAGAAAACTGCCGCAGCGGAGTATCATGTTGTGAGTGGTCCCAAGTGATGAAGGCGTTGACGCCGAAAATGCTGCTCAGATCGTTGCACAGCCAGCGTTGATTGAGGCCAACGTTGCCGCCGAGCAGCCGGCCTTCGGTGACCCATATCTGCGAATCCACGAGAAACGCCTGATCGGGTCCCAGCAGTTGGATTGGCGCCAGCACTCCGGTGGAGAAGTAGTTCCCTGGCGCCCCTGGACGTTCGCCAAAGTCTCCTTGCAGCCACAGGTACCCGCCATCGAGTCCGGCGAGTGGTGCCGCGGCTCCATAAACACTGCCGCTGGCCTCGCCAGAGGCTGTGTCCACTGTGTAGGTCTGTGCCGAAGCGGTTGTGGCCGCCAACAGACTTAACAGTGCCAAGGTGATCGTATGACGAGTGAACATGCTCGACCTCATCTGGGTGAACGTCAACTTTGCCGTAGGCACGGCTGGTGACGATCACCACGAATCGGGTTTGAAACGTGGTTCAACCGCTCGACGTGTGAACAGTTGTTCCACAATGGTCCAGATGTACCGGTGGTACCGGTCGTATCAGATATCGGCAAAGTAGGGGCCAGTCTGGACATGAATCTGACGAACGTATCGAACTGGCAAGATCGACCGATCGCAAAGACAGTAGCGACTCAGTTGACTCTGCCGCCGAGTCCTCGAAAACCGGCAGATGTTGCGTTTCCGCCACAGCATCGCCCGAAACTGGAGATAGAGTCTCTCAAGGAAAGGAACAAACCGATGCAAGGCTACATGACAACGCGAAAAGAATACGTACACCTCTCAGAGGCCGAACGTCGCGAATTCGATCGTCGCGAATTTCGAACCGTGGGCACGGTCTACCTCCCCAAAACGGGGACAACACCTGCACGGTGCGAGAAAGTCTGGACGCGCGATGTCTCCATGACCGGAGCCAAACTCTCGGTCAACAATGAGATTCCCGAATCGCGGATGTATCTGAAGTTGCTGTTGCCGCAATTCAAGGACACGTTGCTCGAGTGCGAGATCGTCCATCGGTCCATCGTCGTGCGCCAGGCAATCAACGGAAAAGAACGCCACGAACATGTTTACGGCGTTCGATTCCTGCAATTGCTGCGCGAAGAGCAGTTCGCACCGCAGCTGAAAGAACTGCTGGAACTCACACCACAAAACCCGAACTAGCGATTCTCAGCGTCTGTGCATTGACCCAACCTGCCCATGATTCCCATGGCGCCACTTGCGTCGCCACGGGGCATCGGATAAAGCACGATGCGGAACGTCTGCTGATTTGGCGCCCCTCTTGTTGGTGGCGACGAAGCGGATGTGTTCCTGGCTTCTGATCTCCAAGGCCCCGCCTGAACACAATGGCAAGGTGGACAGGTCGACTCTCAGGTGACCGCGAATGAAAGTTCATCAGTTCCTCGATCATTACGGCATCACGGAGAATCCGTTCGCGCAGGAAGATGCCGCTTCCGACCGGGTGTTTCAAGAGCATTGCCTGGAAGGGACGCACCATCCCGCCTGGGACAAGGTATTCGGTGATCCCGAAACCCCGTCGACCGCTGTTGTTTTTGGGGAACAGGGGAGTGGGAAGACCGCGCTGCGATTGCAGATCGTCAATCGTCTCCGCGCCCATAATGAGAAGCATCCCGATCAGCGCGTCCTGATCCTTGAGTACGACGACTTCAATCCGTTCTTGGATACGTTTCGCGAACGGCTCTCGGGACGACAGCGAAAACCAGAGAACGCTCTGAAGAACTGGCGGCTGTGGGATCACATGGATGCGATCCTGTCTCTAGCCACCACACGTCTGGCGAATACCATCCGACAGAACGGGACCGATCCTGGCGAACCATCGGCCGGGGTAACGTCGACCCAACTCGAACAACTCACGCGACCGCAAAAGCGGGACCTGTTGCTGCTGGCGGGGATCTACGACAATAACCGAGAACTCTCCCTCCCCAGTCGCTGGTCATTACTGAAACGCAAGTTGCGGTTCTCCAGCTGGTCCACCTGGAAGACGCTGCTCATCGGCCTGTTGGTCACCGCCTGCGTGATTGGCGGAGTCAGCTACTTTCAGGGCTGGAAATCGTTGCTGCAGTGGTGGGTGGCTGGCGCGATCGTCGCTGGCTGGCTGCCATATCTCATTCGCGTGGCCCGGATGCATTGGCTCGCCTGGCGGATTGCCCGGCAAGTCAGAATCCTGGATCATGCCCCCGGGGAACTTCGCCGCTTGCTGCTCCAGATCGACCGCAGCGAGCTTTCTGGACAACCGCTCCCTAGTCGGGCGCGCGGCGATGATCGCTACGAAATGCTGATGAAGCTGCAGTCAATCTTGAAGACCCTCGGATTCGGCAGCATCGTCGTGCTTGTGGACCGGGTGGATGAACCGCATCTCATCAACGGCAGTGCTGAACGCATTCGCGATCTGCTCTGGCCGATCTTCGACAACAAATTCCTCAAACATCCCGGCATCGCCTTCAAACTGCTGTTACCAGCTTCGGTCGTGCCGTATTTGAATCGACAAGAGAAGGAGTTCTACGAACGTTCGCGACTCGACAAGCAGAACCTGGTCCAGTCGCTCTCCTGGACGGGACAAGCGCTCTATGATGTTGCGAACGACCGCATCAAAGCCTGCACCAAACTGGCCGACAAGCCGCCCACGCTCAGCGATCTCTTTTCGCCAACAATCTCGCAGGGAGAACTGATCGGGGCGCTCGATCGGCTGCGGGCTCCGCGGCATCTGTTCAAGTTCCTCTACCGGCTGCTGGTGGATCACTGCAGCAAATACACCGAGGACAAACCGGAGTGGAAAATCCAACCGGAAACATTGCAGGTCTCGATGACGGTGTTCCAGCGCGAACTGCAGAACTATGATCAGAAGCTCGGCGCTGGTTAGGCAGAGTTTGCATCTGGCTGAACTTCCTGGCGGGACGTTGGCCTTTCTCGCGCAACCAGTATTCGCGCGCCGAGTTTTCCGTTTGCAACGTCTATCGCTCGCCGGTGTACGACGCACCGCTGACTGATTCAGGAGGACTGAGATGCGGTATGGTGTGGTTGGTGCCCAGGGGCAACTCGGATCGCATCTGTTGCAGATGCTTGATGCAGAGGCTGTGGGCTGGAATCACTCCCAGGCAAATCTCACCGATGTCGCGTCCCTGCGTGCAGTGCTCAGTGATGCGGCGGTGAATGTGGTGATCAACTGCGCCGCTTATAACCAGGTCGATCACGCTGAGTCAGAGCCGGCCACCGCTTACGATGTCAACGCTTTGGGCCCACGAAACCTTGCACTGCTTTGTGAGGAACTGCGGTTGCCGCTGGTTCACATCAGCACCGACTACGTCTTTGGACTCGATGGACAACGCAAACAGCCGTTGTGCGAAGACGATCCTCCCGGCCCCATCAGCGCCTATGGGCTGAGCAAACTTGCCGGAGAGTATTTTGTGCGGTCAATTTGTACGCGGCACTTCGTCATCCGCACGTGCGGCTTGTACGGACACGCTGCGCGACGCGGAGCCGGGAAAGGAAACTTTGTTGAAACGATGCTGCGACTTGGCCACGAGCGTGAGGAACTCCGCGTTGTCGATGATCAGCATTGCACACCGACCTCAGTCGCTGATCTCGCCGAGGTACTGATCCGACTCACCGCAACTGAGGCCTACGGCCTGTACCATGTGACGAACTCTGGCGAAACTACTTGGGCACAACTCGCTCAGACGATCTTTCAACTCGCAGGGCTTTCTACGAGGGTGGTGCCGATTCCGACCGCCGAGTATCCAACGAAAGCCCGTCGTCCGGCTTATAGCGTGCTCGATTGTTCACGTGTCATGGCGGTCCTGGGAAAGCCGATCCCGTCCTGGGAATCAGCGCTGGAGAGATATCTGGCGGAACGGGAAGAGCCCTTGGCGGATTGAATGACGAACGGTTCCAGCTCCCGCTGTTCGGCGCGACGGCCACTGCGGCTGGCGGCGCCGCCAGGTGCCTCACTCGAACTGAATCTCCAGATCTTGGCTCTCTCGCAGCAGTCGCGAAGCGACATGGATGCGGTCCTGAACCAGTCGATCAGCACCGGGCACGAGAATGAAAACCTGCACGTGATCGTCGATGACTTCGATCGACCTCGTTTGTGGAGCTGGCGTCATCTGGTCCTGGTCGTTGAGCACAAACGCCCCTTGAGGAATCTTCTGTCGATAGCCATCAGTCCCAATGATCACGCCGCTCAAATCGCGCAGTGGGTACACAGTGCGATTGGTCGGCATCGCCACCTGGATGACGATGAAATAGTCCTGATTCGGCCGTGGTGATTGCCCCGGAACGGCCTTTTCGCCAAAGCGGGTCTTGGGGAGTGTGAATACGGTGAAGCTCCCCGCCTTGACCGCATTCTTGGGGGCCTTGATCCGCCCGGCGGCCACCGCGCCATCTTCCGTTCCCTTGGCCACGGTCTGATCGTTGAATGCCGCCATATTGATGGACTGATCCAACGTGGAATCGAGCGCCGTGAGAATCTGATCTGTCGCTGCGGTCCCGGCGTCCAAGTCATCCGGGAGCGTGAGCGCTGTGTCAAGATCCACACTGTTACTGATCAACACGGGTTCGTCGGTTGATTCTGTGACCGTGGTCACAAACTGCGGACCAGATCGCAACTGATGGATGACCGGAATCGCGAGCAGCGCGAGCAGAATCGCATGAAACACAAACGACAACGCCGCGCTCGCCCCCTCCTCGCCGTTGAGCCAGTCCCAGAGTTGTTGCTTCCAGGTGACTGCAACGGGAACCGATTCGGTCTCCAGCGATTGTGGCAGGACCGATCCTGACGAATCTTCCTCGACATCATCACAAGCCCCGGCGGTTAGACTCGCCGTAGCTCGCAAGCTCGGTTGGTCTAATGCGGGCATGTTTCACCTTACGCCAGTTCGTCATGGGTCCCCTACGCGGAGGAGTCCACGTATAGTTTGCCTCACGAGACCAATTTCGGCAATGGTCCCGGTCGGTTGACGGACGGCTGCAAACCATCCGATCAATACGCATGGAACGGTTCAGCCGGGCCAGTCGTATTCGGTTGCGGTAGCAGGTCGCCGGTTGTCAACTGAATCCACCGTGTGTCGAAGAACACATCAAGTTGTTGCTGGACCCCGTTCTGGAAGAAGTCGTTGATAGTTTCGTCGTCGGCAATGTTGGTGCCGCCGGTGGTCTCGTCACCAAAGTGCAAACGTCCAGCCAACATCACCGATCGTGTGTCACGAATACGAATCGGATCAGCAGTGGTGATGATCCCGGGGTTCGAGATCTGGGATGTCTGACTCGTCCCTTCCGTGATGATGCTAATTTGATCTCCATTTCCGACGCCACCGGTTCCACTATTTGCGGCTCGGCCATTCCCAGCAATAAAGTCTGGCACGCCATCGAGGTCATCGTCAATCACACCCATCGCCAGATCGAGATAGCCAACAGCATCGTAGACCAAGCGGCTGTTGTTTGGACCGTTCGCCGAACTGGTATCGCGATGCGAGAGCGGAGGCAGCAGTTCGTTTGACTGCTGTGGATAAGCCCGGAGGTCGTCACCCACGTTACCGCCAAACGACACATTGCCGACTTGGGCGTTCATGCGAGTTAAGAAACCAACCGCCATCACCAAACCATCTTCGAAACCACCATAGCCACCGTTGTTGGCCACTTCGGTGTTGATGACCTGAATGTTGGATGTGAAGTGAACTCGCGATGGACGGATCGAAGCAGGTGTCGCTGTGGACCCACCGGTCCCTACGACATTGTTAGCCACATTGGGGTGCTGACTGCTTTGCACGGCATAAGGGCCGGGTTCAGGCATTGGGGAATCGACATGATACGACACGTTTAAGATGTCGAGGAAATCTGGAAGGTTCTCCTCGACATACACGTCCGGATTCGAACTGGTGTTGCTCTGATTGAATGTCGTCGCCTGCTGGTCGAATACCACCCCTTCGCGGGCGTTTTCGTTGAACCGGTTGATGTACAGCGTGTCGAACGGATTGCTGATCAAGTCAACGCCCGAACGATCGGCCCGTCCAATGTTCCAGTTGGATGTGGAACGGGAGCCTTCATGCTCCAGGAGGACATCCAGGCCACGTCCGGAATTCTGAGACGCCTGGACACCGAACATCGTGGTTGTGGAGACTGTTCGTGACGCCCCGGTGGTCAGATGGTAATCGATTCCGTCGCCGCTGTTCTGCAAGACGTCGACATTGTTCCAGGTCGAAACCAGTGTGCCGGAACCAGTGACCTGGATTTCAGCGCCATGGCCAACATTCTGCGGTCCCATTTCATTCCGCTGATTGTCGCCTGCAGCTCCGTTGGCCTGAATTGTAGCGCGATCAATGGTGAAGATGTTCA
>JAGQQB010000005.1 GCA_020426425.1 Planctomycetaceae bacterium
GAACCAACAGAATGTCCACACACCCTAATGCATAGGGACTCAATCGATACGCGCTGAGTTGGAGAGCGGTGATGGCGAAGAAGAAGCAGGCTCAAACGCAGGGCACTCAACCCGAGGCGTTTCCGATTCCCGCGAACGATCCTCTCGCGGCGGAACATGCGGCAGTGTCGCGGTGGGTAGAAGAGGCGGTGGCATCGCGACAAGTGGAACCGTACTACTACAAGGCCCTCGAACTCAAGAAACTGCCCAGCGGACAGGCACTGATCGACATGGACGTCGAGCACGCGGTGGGCATAGTACAAGCCGCCGCGATCCAGTCGCGGTATTGGGCGAGATTGAAAGAGCAGAACGACAAACAAGATGGTGGGATTCGATGGGAATACCCCAACACATACGTACCGACATGGAGCGAAGTTTGCGATCACCATCGAATGCACGCGACGGCGGTTGCATTCACACTCATGCGTCGAAAACTGCCGTTTAATCAACAACAGTTGTTGGAATTGGTTTCCTGGTGCCATGAACGGGAATGGATCACAACCTACCAGTTTCCGTTGACGCCGATCGTGCGCGCGCTCGAACGATTCTCGAGTGAACAGGAAGTTGACGACGAATTGCGAAATGCAATGATCAAGCTCGCCAGCCGAATGCGGCAAAGCGATGACAAGCAGGTCGTTCGGCTCGGAACGACAGTCGAGAAACTCTGCGGCGTTGGTGACGACGTCCTCCCTAACGAACCGCTCGTGATAACAGCCACCCTCCCGCCGCCACGACCGACACCGATTGGAAACTCTCATGTCCATGCGAAGCTAAAACGCTTCCTCGGGATTCCGGCCAAAGACGTTGCCCCTTCAGGCACAATGGTGATTGGCCCGGACGAATTTGAGTTGTCCGAGTTGTCACCACTGCGAGCGGAACACGAGGAGTTATCGGAACTGCTTGAAGAAGTGATCTCAACGCAGGCATACCAGTTGCAGGAAGTTCGCAAGACTTCAGTGGGGCAGTCGTTAACGCGGCTCAGCCCCGAGGTTGCTGGGCGCGTGTTGCTGGCGACCACGGAACGTCATGCCCACACGATCCTCGGCGGTTTCCCCAACGCCAACACCGAGGATCGCTGGTATGCGCGTTGCGGCCTCGAAAGTGCAATGTTTTCTTTGATTAGGAAGCCTGTCGCGCTTACTCGCGAAGGCGCTGTCGACCTGTTGCTGTATCTTTCCGTCCATGCCTCACATGACCGGCTCGACCATGGCTCAGTGCCCCTAGGGCTGATCCAACTAATGGAGTGGTTCGCAAATGATAGCCCGCTCAGCGAAGGGGAACGCTACTCTCTCAGCCTGTATCGTGCGTCGCTCGTCACGAGTCCTGCGCTCGGACACCCTACCGCTGACGTTGCTCTACTAACGAAGCTCATCGGCGATGGAGTTAACTTCTGCATCGAACCAGGCGAGTTCTGGTCAGACACGTTGAATTCTGACTTCACCGCTTTGCGCCACTCCGATCAGGTAGCTTGGGTTGGGTTAATCACACATGCTCTTACGGCAATCTCATCGCGACCAACGAAGAAGTGGCTGAAGACTGGCGGAAAACTCGTCGAGGTGATTGGTGATTCGCGAGTGGCCGACTCACTCGCTCGCTGGCTTCCGTCGGTCTCGAAAGGACGGTCGCTAAGAAAACTGGGAGTGTTTGCACACAGCGAACTTGGCTCCACCGACGCGATGCCCGACGAAAACGCCACCTGTCTACGCGGCCTCCTGTGGCTCATCCCCATCCTGCCGCAGGCGAATGAACTCGTCCGGCTGATCACTGCCGTCGCGATCTCAACCTACAAGAAAGTCCCCGGCGTTGGCCCCCGGGCGGTCAAGGTGGGCAATGCGGCGGTGTATGCGCTATCGCAAATCGCGACCGAAGAGGCGGTCGGACAACTCGCGATGCTCAAGGTCCGCGTGAAGTTCGCCAGCGCGCAGAAGGAAATTGAAAAGGCCTTCAATGCCGCCGCCGAATCGCTCGGTTTGCCGCGTGACGAAATCGAGGAGATGGGGGTCCCCTCCTACGGATTGGAAGAAGTTGGCCGGCACGCAGAGACCATCGGTGAGTATCGCGCCGAGTTGACGGTCACTGGGTCCGAAGCCCACCTGCACTGGTTCGATGCCAAGGACAAAGCCCTCAAGTCGGTCCCGGCAAAAGTCCGCAAGGAACACAAGGACGAACTCAAGGAGTTGCAGCAGTCGCTCAAGGATATTCAAGGGATGCTGCCCGCCCAGCGCGACCGCATCGATGGCATGTTCCTGCAGGAGAAGTCGTGGCCCATCGAGAAATGGCGGGAACGATATCTGGAGCATCCGCTCGTGGGGACCATCGCCTCGCGACTGCTCTGGTGTGTTGATGGGACATCGGCACTGTTCCTGAATGGCCAGCCAACCGACGTGACCGGTCAACCCATCGAACACGGCCAGACGGCGGAGATCACGCTCTGGCATCCTGTCGGCAAACCGGTGGATGAAGTCGTTGCCTGGCGAAGGCGAATCGAATCGCTCGAACTGACGCAACCCTTCAAGCAGGCGCATCGCGAAGTCTATCTCCTCACCGATGCCGAGCGCCGCACCGGGACGTATTCGAATCGATATGCCGCCCACATCATTCGGCAGCATCAGTTCAATGCCCTATGCGCAGCGCGGGGCTGGAAGAATCGCCTGCGGCTCATGGTCGATGATGTCGTGCCGCCAGCATCTAAAGAACTCCCGAATTATGGACTGCGGGCGGAGTTCTGGATCGAAGGTGTCGGCGATACCTACGGGACCGACACCAACGAGTCCGGCGTCTTCCTGCGATTGGCGACCGACCAGGTGCGTTTCTATCGGACTGGAGCGGCCATCAATCAGGCCCATGCGGCGGGAGGGGGATATGGCTCACAGGCGCATGGTCCAGGCCGCGACAACATCAACGCACCGCTGTCGCTGGAACAGGTGCCGCCGCTCGTCTTCTCGGAGATTATGCGCGATGTCGATCTGTTCGTCGGCGTCGCGTCGGTCGGCAACGATCCCACATGGCAGGATGGTGGACCGCAAGGGCGCTATCGCGACTACTGGTATGGCTATTCGTTCGGCGAACTCTCTGGCACAGCATCCACCCGCAAGGAGGTGCTGCAACGATTGGTCCCACGACTGAAAATCGCCGACCAGTGTTCCTTCAGCGATCGCTTTCTGGTCGTGCGCGGCACGAAGCGGACTTACAAGATTCATCTTGGGTCCGGTAACATTCTGATGGAGCCGAACGACCAGTACCTGTGTATCGTCCCCGACTCCCGCAGCCGCATCAAAGGCGACGACCTGTTCCTTCCGTTTGAAGGAGATAACACCCTGTCGATCATTATCAGCAAGGCCCTGCTACTGGCCGAGGACACGAAGATCAAAGACCCGACAATCACCGCACAGATCGAGGCGGTGTAGAACGACTTTCAGGCTTGCCGCTCATTCGGCGGAGAAATCCGAAGCACGAAACTCGAAACTCGAACTCCGAAACAAATCCGAAATCCGAATGTTCAAAACACCCATCGTGCGACCGTCGAGGATTGCATTCCACAAGGGCGATTCGGTCCTTCTGATTTCTGATTTGTTTCGAGTTTCGGATTTCGAATTTGGTCCTTGAACTCGACACGCCTCACGTTGGAAGATTCCCGAACACCTCCACGACACCCCTCAACCATCTCAACGGTGGCGCAGCCACCCTCAACCGGGGCGCAGCCCCCTCAACGAGGCCGCAGGCCTTCAACGCTCAACGTTCAACGCTCAACGTTCAACGCTCAACGTTCAACGTTCAACGAGCATTGAAGGCGTCGAGCAGTGCTTGCACGCTGGTTTCAAGTCGCTGCGTCAGTTGTGCCACCTGATTGCGTTCGCCGGCGATGTGTTTCACTGGCACTGGTTCTCCAAAGGCGATGCGGACCTGACGTCGGCCATGCACGGTCGGATATGGCACCTGCAACACGTCTTCTTCCAGCTTGTCGATTGTCTCCGCCAACCGTTCCCGCGATGGCTGTTCTTGGAGGTAGTCGCCCGGATAGCTGTAAAGCTGCACGGCGCGGAACAGGTCACCCATCGACTGCTGAAGTCGAATCTGCTCGTCGGTCGGGCGCTCTTCGTTCTCCAGCGCGTCGATGATGCGCCGCCGCAAGTCTTTGACGACCTCGGGGATTGGCCCTTCGGTGGCCGGTCGCTGCAGTACGGACGCCACCCGGTCGACGATCGTGCGTGAGAGCGTCTCCAACCGCTCTTTCAAATCGCCGGGACGGACGTGACCAAACTCTTCGATCTCTTGAATGCACAGCACCGTGCGGGCGATGCGGAAGACGCGATTGAGCAGCGGCAGGTCAGCCCGCTGGCTGAGCAACAGTCGTTCTTCGAGCTTCCCCATCACCTGCAACAGGCTTGGTGTCGGGTCTTCGAGATATTCGAACTTGATGGCGACCGGCAGGCTGACGATTTCGCGCTGCTGCTTCTTCGCCGCCGAGAGCGCGATCGCCGCCGCTCCTTCGCGGAACGGGAAGACCCGGTCATTCACATGATGGATGTCTCCTTCCGGAAAGATGACGAGCGGACAGGGGCTCGATTCCAGAATCTCGACCGCATGCCGAAACGCTTTCAGATCGGTCCGTTCACGATCGACACTGAAGCAGCCATGCCGCTGATAGCTCCACTGCTCCCAGCGAGAGGCGACGCCGAACACCTGCCACGCCGTCATGAAATGGCAAAGCGATCCCAGTTCTTCGAGGGCCAGATACAGGCAGTTCGAATCGAAGTGCGTTGAATGATTGGGCGTGAGCAGGATCCCCTGGTTCGCCGCTTGAGCGGCGCGAAACGTCTCCTCGCCAGAACAACTGATCCGCTCGATCTGCTGTCGCCCATGCACTTGCCCTCGCCGCACCGAATGACACAGCCACACCCACCACGGGCTGAGCCGCGACTCCCAATGCCGGGGCGGCGTTTGGTAGGGCTGTCGATTCATGGGAAATACAGAAGATGGAGTGCGTCGAGTTTAGCGCGACACTGTAAACGCACGACGTAGCGTTGCAACCCCGATGTGACGATTGGCGATTCGTGAGCCGCGATTCTGGCAACTGCGGCACAGAGCGGTGCGACTTGTTCCCGCCTGATATCATGCACTGAGCGACGATTCGTCGATCTCGCGTGGAACAAGCAACTACAGTGGAGTCCAGACCATGTCTAAATACTCTCGCAGACGGTTACTTGCATCGGCCGCTGCAATCGGCCTGTCCAATTTGCTGCATCCACAATTCTGCCTCGCCGATGTCGACGAGTTCTGTGATGACATCCAGCCACCGGATCGTCTTCCACGCACATTTTCACTGCCGTTGCCATTGTTTTCAGCAGGCAGCGTTTGGCGCGAACAAGTCAAGACGGTTCCACTCAAAGCCAACCATGATCAAATTGTTGAAGCCACGTACAATATGCTGACCGCTGAAAAGCAGAACTTCTGCTACATCAATTTCGACGACTGGACAATTCCGATCTTTGAAGCCGATCCAGGCCAACCATCGCAACGCATGTTCGTGAATGGCTACGGTGGCGACATGTGGCCTTCCTCGACGATGAAGTCGGTGCAGGAACATCACCGCTGGATTGTCGAAGGTGTCCCCGCCCCTAGGGGGCTGATTCGACCAGCGGGACCGCAGTGCCTGACCTCAGACGGGAGCATGGTGCTGTACGATGTCGCCAATCAGCGCTCCTACGACTTCTGGCAGGCGACGACATGCCGTGAGTACTGGGGACCGACCAAAGGGGGCGGCCTGTGGGGTGAGACGGTTCTTGAGGCAGGGGACATTGAGTGTTTCGACGTGACCGGAATCGGTGCACAGAAAGTCCTGGATGGCAAGCCCAGAACGAGCGCTCGGGCGACTGGCGTTCCATTGCTCGCCGGGTTGCTTATACCTGAGGACTTGTCGCAAGGCGAGAACTCCAAGGTCAATCATCCTTTGGTCTTCTCGTTACCGGGCTTCCGCGTTGGTGTCCCCGGAGTTCCAGACTTTGCTTACCCGGCCTCGAAAACGGAGAACTCGAACCCGTTACAGAATCCCCACGCGCTCGGAGCGGGGGAACGCATCCGATTGCGAAAAAACAACCTGATCGACACTGAAGGACAACCAGTGAACGAATCGGGGCTGTCGCCAATCACACAAGTCGTCCTGAAAACCCTGCGAACTTATGGCGCGTATCTCGTTGACGGAGGAAAGGCTTTCACCTTCTACGCGGAAGACATTCACACCGCGCCGTACGCTGCCTCGGCGCCTGTTGTTAATCGTCTTGCAGGGCGGGATGAATCTGCATTGATCGGCGCTAATGAATCTCGCTGGGAAATCGTTATGCAGACACTTGTCGATGAGATCCGCAAGATTCCTTTTGCCATCAAGATCAACGGATCGCTGCACGCCAACTTCGAGATGATCGCAAACGCGGCTCCACCCGCAGGATTCTGATTCCTGTGGAGACGACAGACGAAGGCTGGCAGCATCAGCTCAGAGCGGGACTGGTGTCAAATATGAATTGCCCGGCCATCGGCTGACAAGGCGGCTTCTTTGAGAGTCTCGGCCAGTGTCGGATGTGCATGACACGTGCGGGCGATATCTTCGCTACTGGCTCCGAATTCAATGGCGACGGCGGCTTCGGCGATGAGTTCGCCTGCATGCGGACCGATGATGTGGACGCCGAGCACACGATCAGTCGCCGCATGGGCGAGGACCTTGACCTTACCTTCAATCTGGCCTGACGCTCGCGCGCGGCCATTGGCGGCGAAGGGGAACGTTCCCTTCCGATACTCGATTCCATCGGCCTGCAGTTGTTCCTCGGTGAGGCCAACGCTGGCGACTTCCGGTTCGGTGTATACAACTGCCGGAATTGCGTTGTTGTTGACGTGACCGTAGCCGGTGTACAGGTGCTCGACGCAGGCGATGCCTTCTTCTTCGGCTTTATGAGCGAGCATCGCCCCACCGATGACATCCCCAATGGCGTATATGCCGCTGGCGGCAGTCTGGTAATGAGCGTTGACCGGAATGAAGCCTCGCTTGTCGGTCTCGATGCCGACGTTCGCCAGACCGAGATTTTCGGTGTTGGGCTTGCGTCCGACCGCGACCAGCATGCGGTCGCACTTGATCGAGCTGGCACCATCAATGCTGACTTCGCACACTTTGCGGGTGACTTTCGCGCCAGTCACCTTGGTCCCGAGCCGGAATTCGAGACCTTGTCTCTGCAGGACCTTGTGTGCGTCCCGAGCAATTTCCGCGTCCATGCCGGGCAGGATGCGGTCGAGGTATTCCAGCACAGTGACCTTGGCTCCCAACCGACGCCAGACGGTGCCAAGTTCCAAACCAATCGCCCCAGCCCCGATCACGACCAGATGTTTCGGGACTTCTTCACATGCGAGACTTTCCGTGCTGCTGCCAATGCGGTCGCCATCGAGTTCAATACCGGGCAAGGTTGCCGGCTGGCTGCCAGTGGCGATGAGGATGGTCTCCGCCTGCAGCACCTGCGGACCATCCTTGGTCTGCACGGTCACCTGACCCGGCGCGGTGATGGTCGCATGGCCCAGAACCCGAGTGATCTTGTTTTTCTTCAGCAATCCATCGATGCCGCCGCCAAGGGTTTTGACCACCTCCAGCTTATGCCGCTGCATGGCAGCGAGATCGAGCGTGGTCTTTCCAATCTTGATGCCGCGTTGCTCAAAACCGTGCGTGGCCTGTTCGTAGAGATGGCTCGATTCGAGCAACGCCTTGCTGGGAATACAGCCGACGCGCAAACAGGTGCCGCCCAGCATCGTTTCCTTCTCGACGCAGGCGACCTTCTTCCCCAATTGAGCCGCGCGTATCGCCGCGACGTACCCTCCGGGGCCAGCACCAATCACCACCAAATCAAATTCTGCCATGGGAAGACGTCGTGTTCAGGCTCAAGATCGTTGTTTGCGAGCAGCTTCGCGGTGTAACGAGTTGCGTGAGGAATGGCAATTGGTGGGAGCCGGATTCCTAGCGACACAGGGGGGCGGATCGACGATCGAGTAGGGAACTTTGCCTTCGCTTATCGTGCGTGCCTCTGATTGAACGATGGTCGATCTGTTGAGCGTGCGGTGGTGGAGTGCGGGAAAGAGTGGCAGTTCCGGCGCTGAGTCATGCAGCCGATGTGCGTGCCAGGGTAAGTCTGCTGGAAGGTGGTCGTACCCGACGCTGCCAGCATCGGAGTGATGTGCAGTTGGACTTCGCCAGCAATTGACAGAACTTACCACCATCCATCGGACGTACCCTGCGCGCCAGATCGTGTCGCCTAATGCTTCCGTCCCTGCAACCCGCAGAGTACGATATTAAGACTGTCTGTCTACGGTCGCTTTCCCTCGCTCCTCTTGCCTGGAGAGACTGATGAAGTCCATGTTGCTGAGTGCGCTGTGTCTGTTGTTCGCAGGGGTGCAGTTTCCGGCCACATTGGCCTGGGCCGAGGAACCGGGGACGCTGCGATCTGTTGAGGTCACCCTGCATGTGGTCCGGCTGAAGGGGGATGCGAAAGTCGAATCCGAGACACACTGGACCGTGACGGAATTTCGTGATCAGATCGAGCAATGGCGGACCGGTGAGCACCTCGACAGCTGGTCGACGCTGCGGACGCGCGGGGTCGAAACCGGTCCAATGATGATGCAGATTGGGCAGAGTGTGGCCGTGCTGACCGGCAGGACTATGGCCGGCTTCTCGCGCGGCGGATCGGCTCCGATTGCGCAGAACAGCTACCAGCAGGAGCAAGTCGGCACGCTGCTCGAATGCACCGCAGACATCACCACTGATGGGATCGTACTTGACGTCACGTTTGAAGAGTCCCGCTATCCCACTCTGGAACCGACGGGCGACGCCCCGACCCCACCCAGCAAGCAATTGACCACCGTCCGCTCGAAAGTGAAGGTTCCCTCGGGAACCATCCTGCCGCTGGGCGGAATGGTCACGCAGCAGAACGACGCCGCACCGGAATCAGTCTGGCTGTTCGTGACAGCCAAAGCGGGTGACGAGACGTTGCCTGGCGCGGCCCTGTGACCACCCTGCCAAAGGCTGAGTTCCTCGCTCTTCGCAGTCATTGGTTTTCATGGACAAATGTGCGAGACTCGGCGCCCGCTGGGAACACCGTTGTTGTTCGTGTTCCTCAAGCGGCGTGGTCGGAACGGTCGGTAGAGGTGGTTGAGTATGGCCGCGCCACTGTTGAGATGTTTGAGTTCTTCTGAAGATCGATTCCGAAGATGCTCTACTGTGGACGTCTACTACATTCCTGAACCCAAGGGGCAATGCAATGGCTCGACGCGACAATGACGATGACGACTACGAGGATGATTACGAACAAGAACGTCCGAGGAAGCGATCGCGCGGTCGGAAGAAGAAGGGGGGGAACTCGACCGGAACCACGCTCCTGATCGTGGCCGCTGTCGCGATGGGGATGTTGGTGATGTGCGGTGGAATTGGCGTCGCCCTGCTGCTCCCGGCGGTGCAGCAGGCGCGCGAGGCGGCTCGGAGGTCGCACTCCAAGAACAACCTCAAGCAGATCGGTCTTGCGCTGCATAACTATCACGATGTCTACATCATGTTCCCGCCGGGCAGTATCGTGAAGGAGGACGGGACAGCGACGTTGGGTTGGCAGGGGAGCATCCTGCCATTCGTTGACCAGATCGGTCTTTACGAACAACTCGACTTCGATGCCGCGTGGGATGCCCCTGAGAATCGCCAGATCTATACGAATGTCATCCCCACCTACCAGAACCCATCGGTTCCCGAGATGACCGACTCCAGCGGTCTCGCGCTGTCCCACTACGCGGGCAACAGCCGGTTCTTTCGTCCCAACCAAGGGATGAAGATGAACAACATTATGGATGGCACCTCGAACACCATCATGGTCGGGGAAGTGACTTCCGGATTGAAACCATGGGGCGATCCTACCAACGTACGTGATCCTGGCGCTGGGATGGGCGCCACGCCAACGCAGTTTGGCATTCGAATCTCCGCCGGCGGAAACGGGACCCAGTACCTGCTGTGCGACGGGTCCGTCCGCTTCATCAGCGAATCAGTCGATCCCGCCATCCTCCAGGCGCTAGCGACGCCCGATGGGCGCGAACCTGTGGGCGATTTCTGATTGCCCCGCCTCGGCGGCCACGGCAACGCCTTCAGCTTGGTGACGAAGAGGCGGGCGATTTGGTGTTCGACGCAGACTGAATGCTGTACCCGAAGCTACTCGAGGCAGCTTTTGAGAACCGCAGTCGGCCTGCGGGCTGATCCAATCTGCCACATGCATCGTTTTCCCTTGGCTGCATCTGGCCGGTTGGCCGATCTCAATGGAAACGCATTCCGAAAAACCGGCTGTTTTTTGCGTGCGAGAGGTTTCCTGGGTCTCATAAACTACAGGTTTCCAGGCGGGCCAGTCGTTCGAAATCTATGCAGCTCCTGACTTTCCAACCCATTCTGAAACACGCCTTGTGGGGCGGTCGCCGTCTGCACACGGTGCTGGGGAAGGGCTTGCCTGCCGGGGACGACTTTGCCGAATCGTGGGAAGTGGCCGACCTGCCCAACGACATCACTGTCGTCTCTCGCTGTTCGCTCACCGGACGAACACTGCGTGAGTTGATGCAGTCGCATCCCCGCGAGTTGCTGGGCTCTCAGGCGGACAGGGACCGCTTCCCACTGCTGATCAAGTTTCTCGATGCTCAACGACGGCTGTCAGTCCAGGTGCATCCAAGCAAGGCGATGGCGGCCTCGCGTCCTGAAGTCACCACCGGCAAGGCGGAAACCTGGGTCATCATTGATGCCGTCCCGGGGAGTCAGGTCTACGCAGGGTTGAAGCCGGGGGTTGACAGAGCGACTTTGCTCGAGGCGATCAAGGCCCACAAAACCGAGCAGTGCCTGCACAGCTATGAGGTCCAACCGGGGGATTGCGTCTCCTTGCTGCCGGGAACGGTGCATGCACTCGGTGAAGGAATTCTGCTCGCCGAGATTCAGGAACCGAACAACGTCACCTATCGGCTCTGCGACTGGGGCCGGGTCGATGCCCAGGGAAAGCCGCGGGAACTACATCTCGATCTGGCGCTCGCGGCGACCAATTTCGGCTTCGGACCGGTCGACAAAGTTGTGCCGCAACAGGTTGCAGGAGAGAATGGTCACGAAATCCTGGTGGAGTCGGAGCACTTTCATGTGCATCGACATCAGGGTTCTGCCGAGTGGACACTGCCAGATGATGACCGCATGCATGTGCTGATCTGCGTGCAGGGTCATACCGAGGTGCAGATTCCCGGTGATCAATGCCCCTTACGCATGGGCGAAACGCTGGTGGTTCCCGCGCGTCGCCGCGAAGCTATGATCGTGGGCACAGGTGACGCGATTGTGCTGGACGCGTTCTTGGGCGGGTAAGTTTGCCGGGCGAGCACGGTTGCCGATCAAGTCAGGATACTGGGCGGTCCCGCCAACGTGGGCGGTAGGAAGATGCGGGACGACAGGTGGGTGCTTGGGCTGCTGCAGCGGCAGTCCTCGCCGATTGGAACGGTCGGTACCGGGGTGGTCGGCAGGATTTGCGGCAGGCTTAACAAAACCAGTCCGCCTGGGGACATGCCGCTGGACTCTCCGAACAACTGTCCGATATCACCCCGCCCACACTCGTCTTTTCAATTTCCCCAACACCATATCCCCGCCCGCTCCGGGCATCTTCGAATTCAGTTTCCGCGATGTCTCCCATTGCAGAATCTGCCGATCGCGATTTGCCAACCGGGATTTCGCGATCGAATCAGGCGACCACATTCGTGGTGGCGACGAAAAAGATACGTCAACTCGTTCACGATTCCCTAACCAGGCGACCGCCCGCATCGGCTTTGTGCCGAGCTGTCACCGGTCGGACTCACAACTAGCGTGAGTGCATCCGCTGGCAGTCTGTACTGACTGCGGAAACCTTAACAATTCGTTTCAGTCGCAGGATCGTTGCAGCCGATTTCAGTGATACGGTCTGTTGTGTCCTGCCCTGCTTGCCCACGTCGGGAGGATCTCGGCGTGGACCGACACTAGCGACATTGATGACACCTCATTGAGTTTCAGTGTCCTTTGGACAAACGACCCCCATCGGAAAACTCCGGTCGGGGAAAAAGTGGCCACGGAGGATTGCATGACCACGAAGGTCGATGTGGATATTCAACAGGTCTGGACGACGTTCAAACAGGACCAGTCCAACCAGGAGCTGAGAAACCGGCTCATCGAGAGATACTTCCCCCTCGTCCGTTTCAATGCGGAACGGGTCTGGGCGAAACTTCCCGATGGAGTCGATCTCAACGATCTCATTTCCGCTGGCGTGTTCGGTCTCATGGACGCCATCGAAGCGTTCGACATGGACCGCGGAGTGAAGTTCGAAACTTACTGTGTACCGCGAATTCGCGGAGCCATGCTCGACGAACTCCGCACGATGGACTGGGTTCCCCGGCTCGTTCGCAGCAAAGCGAGCAAGCTCGAAGCTGCCCGCAAGCAGGTCGAAGCTCAAGTCGGTCGCCCGCCCACCGATCGGGAACTGGCCGCCAAAATGGAAATGTCGCTCGACGATTTCCAACGGATGAAGTCCGAGGCGAGTGCCGTCAATCTGGTTAGCCTGAACAAGAAGTGGTACGAAACCGACAGCTCCAAAGACGTCCGCGAAGTCGACATCGTCGAAGACCAGAAGGGTGAAGATCCCACGTTCGGCATCCAGAAACGCGATCTGATGCGACTGGTCACGAAAGGTCTCAACCGTAACGAACGCCTCATCATCATCCTCTATTATTACGAAGAGTTGACGATGAAGGAAATCGGCCAGACGCTTGGCCTGTCAGAAAGCCGCGTCAGCCAGATGCACTCCAGCATCGTTGGCCGACTCAAAGAACAACTCAATCAGCGGCGTCCCGAGTTCGCCTGATTGGAGTCGCTCTCCAACACAGTCCAAACCGCCGGAGCAGGAGTGATCCTCCCGGCGGTTTTGTCTTGCGCTGACAAGCAGCGTCAATGCTGACGAGGCCGTCGATGTGGGCGCCAACGACGACTCGTGGGCGTGTGGCGCTGATCGCTCCCGTCGGTGCGATGAGTACATGTGCCGGGCAATCGATCGTTCTCGGTTCAATTATTCTTCTCCGGCAAAAAATCGAAGCTCATGGCTGCGTGGGCGAGGCAGCGCGTGATAGCATGCGGGGCCACCCATTGATTGCACACGCCGAAAGGAACCGGCATGGCCCGGAAGAAATCCAAGGCTGCGGAGGCAGCCGACTCTTTATCCCCACCGCCCAAGAAGCAGGTCCGCAAGAAGCCCAAGCCCGATGGCGACTCGTCAGCAGCGGCAGAGTCGCCGCGCGGCACGACCAAGAAAACGCCAGTAAAAAAATCTGCGAAGGCGACCAAGAAGGTCACCAAGAAAAAGGTCTCCAAAAAGGTGACTCGCAAGACCGGCGAGGCGGCAACGTCCACGCAAGCGACCAAGCGGTCCAGCGTGGCAAGTAGTGCAGACGCAGCGGTATCGTCCGATGCGATGGCGTCTCAGCAGCTCGCGTCCTCGGCGCAGGAGACAGCCGGACAGCAGGCCGCGAGTCAACCAAATCCATCGCCCACCAGCACGACGGTAAGTGCACCTTGGGAATCCGAGATTCCCATGCCCGTCGCCGCAACGATCTCTGCCGAACAACTGCACAAGGTCGAAGCCTCGACTCAACAGATTGGTCGCGATTTATGGTCGCATCTGGACCGGCGACAGCCCTCAGTCTTTGAGCGTCGCTGGTGGCTTGACCACATCCTCACCTGGGCCATGCAGGATGAGTCGGTCAAAGTCCAGATGTTCCGCTTCGTCGACGTCCTGCCCATGCTCAAGACGAGTGAATCGGTCGCGCGGCATCTGCAGGAGTACTTTGAAGAAGTCAGCGAGCATCTGCCGTCTGCTGTCCGCCTTGGCCTGGAGGTTTCTGAACCGGATTCGCTACTGGGCCGCGCCCTCGCCGTGAATGCCCGCACGAACGCGCGCAAGATGGCCGAACGCTTCATTGCTGGCAGCAAGACAGACGAGATCTTTCAGAGCGTTACCAAACTGCGGAAACAGGGTTTGGCCTTCACTCTCGATCTTCTGGGTGAGGCGGTCGTCAGCGAGGCTGAGGCTGAAGCGTATCAGCAAGCGTACTTGAAGCTGATTGAGGAACTGGCTCCGCGCGTTCAGGCCTGGCCGGTAGATGATCTGCTCGACCAGGACCATGCAGGGCACATTCCGGTCTGTCAGGTGTCACTCAAGCTCTCGGCTCTGTACAGCCGGTTCAAGCCGATCGATCCCGAAGGGTCCGCCGCAGGAGTCAAAGCTCGGCTGCGGCCCATCTTTCGTGCAGCACGCGACCACGATGCGTATGTCCACATCGACATGGAGCATTACGCGTACAAAGAACTCACGCTCCGCATCTTCAAGGAGATTCTACTGGAAGAAGAGTTCCGGGATTGGAGCAATTGCGGCATCGTGATTCAGGCGTACCTGTTGGAAGCCGAACAGGACCTGCTTGGGCTGCTGCAATGGGCGCAATACCGAGGCACTCCCGTCGCGGTGCGACTGGTGAAGGGGGCCTACTGGGATTACGAGACAGTGATCTCGGAGTACCGAGGTTGGCCCTGTCCGGTGTATCGCGAAAAGTGGCAATCTGATGCCAGTTTTGAACAGTTGACCCGTGTGTTGATGCAGCACTGGGAACTGCTCCGGCCGCAAATCGCCTCACACAATCTGCGGAGCCTCACCCACGCGATCGCGTGGGCAGAGGAACTGCATGTACCGCGAAACGCTTGGGAAATCCAGATGTTGCACGGCATGGCCGATGAACAACAGCATCTGTTCAGCCAACTCGGGCACCGTGTCCGCATTTACGCTCCCTTCGGCGAGTTCCTTCCTGGCATGGCATATCTTGTCCGGCGGCTCCTCGAAAACACCTCGAACGATTCCTTCCTGCGGCATGCGTACGAGCGCGATGCCGATATCGGCGAATTGCTTCAGATGCCGGGCTAACGTGCGAGAATTGAGAGGGCGAAGTGCGAGAACAGGATCTTGTGCGCCGCGCACAAAGCGGTACGGGTACGACGCGTGCGGTAACCTGTAAGGAACAATCGACGATTCGACTCGGCAGGCGTTGGCTCGCCATGGTACGCTGTGCCGTTGTCGCGAGGACTCGCATTGGTGATCAACGCGTTTTTTTTTTTTTTAATCGAACGGAGGCGACGATGCAGCATATGGCACTCTGCGCTCTGGTGATCGGCTGCTGTAGCGGATTTGTCAGCGTCGGTCACGCTCAGGAGCAGAACTCGGGGACGGGGCCAAAAACTCAACTCCAACCTGCCGATCCGGCACCGGAGGGTTCGTTGTTCAATCTGCCTGCACCAACGCTTGGAGGGCGTCAGTTCTGGGGAGATGTGACATTCCGCCATGGCTGGCGGATCCAACAGAACGTTTTTACCGAACACTTCCGACTGCTCGATCCTCGCGACGTTCGACAAGCCTGGGGGTCGCGCGCCGCGTGCGAGGCGGAACTCAACAAGCAACAATTCCCAACGATGACCGGCGACGCGGTTGTAGTCATTCATGGCATCATCCGCTCGTCGAAATCGTTTGCAGGTTTGCAGAAACAGGTGCAGGGCCAGGGAATGCATGTCATTCCGTTCGATTACCCCAGCACCAGAGTCCCACTCAAACAGTCGGCCGCATTGCTCGATCAAGTGCTCAAGTCGCTCGATGGCGTCGAGCGCATTCATCTCGTGGTGCACAGCATGGGCGGCCTCGTTGTTCGCACGTATCTGCAGGAGCACGAACCCGATCCGCGACTCAACCGCATGGTGATGCTGGGTGTGCCGAACCAGGGCGCCGAAATGGCAAACATCATGAAGGACAACCTGCTGTATAAGTTCGTCTACGGACCAGCGGGGCAACAACTCGTCGCCGATCCGGCCGGCGTCATCGCCAAACTGCCCACTCCGAAATTCGAGTTCGCCGTCATCGCCGGCGCGCGGGGGACCCCTGATGGCTGGAATCCGCTCATCCCCGGCGATGACGATGGAACCGTCAGCGTGGACGCCGCCCGACTGCCCGGCGCGGCCGACTTCATGACGGTCCCCGCACTCCACTCATTCCTCATGGACGATGCCACTGTGCAGAACGCGACCATCCACTTCCTGAAGCAGGGCTCCCTCCGGGAAGATGGCACAACGCATCCGATCCCGGTGAAAGACGAGGAGCCAACCCCATAGTCGTGGATCGCTCCGCAATCCAACGCCTCGGTCGGTAAGGACTCTCGTAGTGTCGCACGATGCTCCGAATCGTGCCGAGTCCGGTTGCAGGACCGAGTTGTTCAGCAGCGGTCCGTCGATCAATCTGGACTCAACCCGACTCGGAGAGTCGGGCGACACTGATTCAACCCCAGCGCCCATCCCAAACGTAGTTCATGAACTCACTCCCCCCTGTCGCCGTTCTCTTGCGTGGCTGTCTGCCATTTCGCGATGCCGACGATCTGCTGCACAAGCTGGCCGCCACTTGGGGGGAAGTGCTGGGTTGCAGCGCCTGTCATCTCGCCCGCTGGGAACCGCTCACAGGTCAGGTGGAATACTTCGCCCGCGTGGATGGGGAGGAGTGGGACGAGTTCGATGTTGTTCATCGCTGGGTGAACGCGCCGGGGGATGTCACCGAGGTCTCCGAGATCGCCCGGTCGTTGTTCTCGTCGACCGACACCGTCTTTCCGCTCACCGTGCAGTCGCACACGGTCGGCTGGATGCAGCTCATCGCCCAGCGGCCGATCAATGAAATCCCGCGAGACTGGCTCGACCAGACAAGTCGCATGCTGCAACAGGTCGGGTTGTGGCGGGCGGCTCAACTTCAGTCCAAACTCCGCGCGCTCGGCGAGTACGCCGCCGGAGCAGGACACGAGGTGAACAATCCCCTCGCCGCGATCTCCGGTCGCGTGCAGCAGCTACTGCCCGGTGAGTCCGATCCGGAACGACGACGCATGCTGGAGACCATCGGCGGTCAGACGCTGCGCATCAGGGATATGATCAGCGACAGCATGCTCTTCGCCCGACCACCGGAGCCACAGCGTCAGCCGACATCACTGATGGAGTGCTGGCAGACGGTCATCGATCGCTTGCAGCCGGAGATCACTGAGCGGTCCGCCCAGGTCATCCCGCCAACCGGCGATGTACTCCTCGATGCCGACCCTACGCAACTCACGATCGTCCTCGCGGAACTGCTGCGCAATTCCCTGCACGCGATCCAGCCCGGCGGTCAGATTCGCCTCGACATTCGCTCCACCACCGGCCCCCTGGCCCATCTCGTTTGGAGCGACAACGGCTGCGGCCTGACCGAAGCCGAACACGAGCATCTCTTCGACCCCTTCTACTCCGCCCGCCAAGCCGGCCGCGGCCTCGGCTTCGGCCTGTCGAAGGCTTGGCGCATCACCACGGGGCATGGTGGGCACATCGTATGCGCCACCGGCACACGCGAAGGTGCCGAATTCCACCTCCACTGGCCGAAACCCCAGTAGCAGGCACTCTCCGAGTGCCGTCCGCGATTCGTGTGACGTGGATGTGGTATGCAGTGTGGCTGTGGTCAAATCGCTGCCATGGTGCGTGGATTACAGAGTGGTCGCCCCCAGCCGGGTGCCATGTTCCCATCGCGAAGCAGGGGGAACATGAATGGGCGACCATTGGAGCATTCGGCATGCTTCCCCTGCTAACGCGATGCAAGCGTGGCCCCCAATTTCATCAATGCCACCCTGCGAAAACTTGAGTGCCACGGGATGGCTAAGAAACTCGCCGTCCGATGTACAGCTCTTGATCGTCCCATTCGCTGCGAAGGAAGTCACACAAACTCTTTGCATTGCTCAGAGTGTCAGTGCTGAACACGACACAGGCGGTGTCTCCAGCCCCAAGCCCTGGCAACTTCCGGAAAACACAGAACTCACCGCTTGCAGAATCAACCGGAATGCGGTCGATTCGCAGCGATCCAATCGTCTTGAGAACCGGCAACCAAGTTGCCGCTGCTTTCCAGGACGGGCGGATATCTCGGTCGTAGTACAACCAGAATGAAAATGGCAGTACGTTGCGGTGGTCAGATGCCGCAACATCGAGATGGAATGGCGTCTCGTTGTGAACACCAAACCACCGCCATGCCTGTTGTCCAAACTGCGGTTCATTCACCTCCTGCGAATACGTCTTCAAGAATTGTTCATTCGGATGCAGGATAATTCCTCGGATGTACTCTATTTGACTAATGAAGTCGTCTGGATTCACACGCGTAGAGAACTCGCCTTCATTGATCCACATCTGGTTTGTCCTTTGCATCAGGATGCGGAAGGGCGTCCATCGGCCCAGTGAGACTTGCAGGATCGATCCCACCGTCCCTAGACCGGCGCCCAACGTTCAGCGCCGACACGCTCCAACCATCCCCACTGAAGGGGGTGTTTGAATAGGGAATGGGCTGAGGAATTGCGGTGTACATTTGCTTGGCACCCGCCACATGATTGGGGTCGCCATTAAGGTTGATAATCGCAGTCAGAATCAGCCTGGCAATGAGACGTGTTGCGACTACTTCCGAAACTCGGTTGGTACGATTGGGGACTCTGTGATCAATCGAACTGAATACATCCGCATGCTCGGGGTACATCTTTGCCAATACCAGATTCGCCTGTTGCGACACCTGCCACACCTCGTGGAGTCCGGAAACTTGGAGGTACTCCGGAATGCATTGGCACAACTCATTCGCTGCATCGCGCGGATCGCGTTTCGCCTCACCGACGATTGCTGCGAGTTGGATCGCAATTGAACCTAACGGCGAATCGTGACGATTCATGCGGTCACCTTGGCGAGTTCGAATAGGGTATCCGGCTGGATTGTAAGGCACGGCACAACCTTACCTGTTCTGTTAGAGGCAGTTTCAAAACCACGTGCCACGGCCATCTTGGCCGTGCCGAATGTGTCGAACGGCAGCAGTTTTCGGAGATCTTCCCTACATCTGCATGGGCTGGAAGCCCATGGTACGGTTTTGAATTGACCTCCAGTTCGTGAAATTCCTCAGTGATCGTTCATGTTGCCGCAAATGCCGCGTCATTCCCTGGCGGTAGGGCGCCAAGACCTCTTCCCCAACCCGCTCCCCGAGTCGAGATGCGAGTTGGGCGAGAAAACGAAATGATGCGCCGTTGTCGCGTACCTGTGTTGGTCGCAAGTAGTAGCCTGAATACACACTGCCGGATTCATCAACGAAGTAGACATGCATCGTCGAATACCAGGCAATTCGTTGCCAGTCATCAGGGCCTGTATTTGCCCATACTTCGTCCAGGAACTCGTTAACGTGCTCATTCTCGATCAGGTACTCGCCCGAGAGGCCTGGCGAGCCGCTGACAACTACGATGACTTGGCTTGGTGGACTCGGCTGCAGGTCCATTCGGTAGACGAGGGCCGCACCAATGCAGGCGAAGAAAGCAATTGCAATCGTGGTCTTCTTCTTCACCTGACTTTCCCCGTGTTTCAAGGAGTTGTGAGCTGGGTTGAGCGAGTTGAGATTGGTAAACTCCAGGCACGTCCGATCGGGATTTCTTGGCCGAACCGAACAGGCTCCGTCAAGCTTGCATAGCTGGGATACGCCTACCGGTTATCCCCAGCGTACGTTACTAGTCTTACCTTCTCCGTCGGTACTGGTTGTACTCAGCGCACATCCAATCAGGATTGCCGAAGTAGTACTCCAACACTCCGTTCACGGCATCTGTCAACGTCCCGTAGTGCTGCTCAAAGTCGCCTGGCCCAGGGCCTGGACAGTAATCCCAAACCCGGAATGTCCAGCCTTCGTCGTTCCCGGAAGTCGAACGTTGGAGGAATGAAATCGGGGCATCGAGGACTTCGATGACATCATTTCCGTACTCCTCCCCAACAACCGTGATCAGGTTTGCCTCGTAATCCTCACGGCAATTACCGTGAACGCACGTCGGACGATACACCTGCATCCGCGAATCGCCATCATCGCGAACATTGAGGCCCCTTTCACGTAATCGCATGACGGCCGCAAGGAATGGGAATTCAACTTCCACAACATCATCCCCAGAAGTCCGGCAGGTGGGAGCCTGCCCTACCGATTTGACCGCAACTCACTGAATCGTATCGTCTTCTCAATCCGTGTCGCTCCCTGCATGTCCCGAACCGACATTGTCAGTACAGGATCGCCTGGTGCCCAGTTGATCGTGACCAAGCCGTAGTTTTCCTGGTGCCAGGTGCGTTCATCCACGCGGCGGGTGTTTTCTGTCGGGGTGCCTCTGCGGTGGAGTTGGTTTAGGCTGCTCGACGTCAGGTCGTACAGTGGATACGGGGCGGCGTCTTCCCAGGCTGAGAGTTCGGCCCAGTGGCGGTCGCCGCTTAATAGGACGACGCCGTTGGCCTTGGTTGAGGCGATTAGCTCGACGAGGCGTTGTTGTTCGCGGGGGAAGTTGGACCAGGTTTCCTGGCCGGCATCAGAGGCAGCAAACTGAATGCTGGTGCCGATCAGGCGGAACTCGGCAGGCGTTTTCAATTGCTCAGCAAGCCATGCCCATTGAGCTTCGCCGAGCATCGTCTTGGTGGGATCGTTGTCGGGGACGTACGGTCCACCGACGCGGCGTTCGCCCTGCTTGAGTGGCGAGCGAAAGTACCGGGTGTCGAGCAGGATGATCTGCACGCGCTGACCGGGCGGTCCGTAGATGTGGGCCTCGTACACTCCAGGCCGGGTGCGACGCGGCGAGTCAGCGCGGTCCCCCCAGAAGTCGACGAACAGTCGCTGTGCGGCATCGCGCTTTGGGAAATCAGCCCCGCCATCGTTGAGGCCGTAGTCGTGATCATCCCAGGTGGCGAGGATGGGACACGCGGCCTTGAGGCGACGAAACTCCGGATGCTGAGCAAGCGTTTCATACTTCGCCTGCATGACGGCCATGTCAGCCGTATCGGCGTAGATATTGTCCCCGAGCATGAGCAGCAGTTGCGGCTGCTCGCGGAGCATCGCGTCGACAATCGGTAACGGCTGCTCCTGTTTGATGCAGGAGCCGAACAGGATGCGCTGCAGCGGTTGCTGCGGGTCGAGTTCCTGGGCTGCGGCTGATGAAGTGAAGAGCAGCGCGAACAACAGGATGCCGAGCAGGCTTTTGACCAGCTCGTGCGCCACACGTCTTGAGCGAGCGAATCTTGCGGATTGGTGTGCAGTGTGACTGAGTGTCGCCCGACTCTCCGAGTCGGGTCGAGTCCAATTTGATCGACGAACCTGGACTTGCGGAATGCCGCCCCAGAAGGACTCGGCACGATTCGGAGAATCGTGCGACACTGGCCCAGCTGACGCATGTCGGCTGAATGCCGATTCGCTAGATGCTCTAACCGACCGATACTTGTGGATTGTGCGCTGGTGAGCGCGTTGGATCGCGGAGCGATCCACGACGATGGGTTGCATGGGTCGGCCTTAGCGGGCGTAAATGCGGACGTTATCGACCACGGCTTCGCGTGGGACGGAGAGACGCAGCATCCGTTTGGTGGGATGGGCGATCCCTTCCGAGGTGAACGAACCGACCTGTTTGCCGTTGATGGCGACGGACATGGTTTCGCCATCAATGTCGACGCGCAGGTCGTACCATTGGCCGACTTCGAGTTGATGGGCGATGTTCGTCTGCTTCGTCTTCAGTCGCTCCTGAATCTCTTTGGGCAATTGTCCGGCCAGTCGCAGTTCGCGGGTTTTGAGATCCATGTTGCCGGTTTTCAGATCGGAAATCTGCACCTGCTTGGGGCTGACTTTGGCCATGCACAAGTGCCCAGCGTGGACTGCTTTGTACTGCAGATCGGCGAAGTTCAGGCCGAGGCTGTCGGCGGCGTTTTCGAGCATGAACCGCATCTCGACCGTCCCATTGCGGAACTCGGCGGGATGTGTGACCGACGCGGCGTGATCGGCCTCAGGATGCGTGACGATGTACATCGCTCCATCGCGGAGATCGACCTGCTTGTTCCCTTTCGCGCGGGACTTGCTGTTCGTCCCCCAACCCTGACCGATTTCGTCGGTGACTTCCTGCGACTCGTTGCGCTCGAAGTCGTCACTGAAGATCAGCGTGCCAGGATCGGCGGCGTGTGCGGCGGGGGTGAAGAGACTACCGCAGATGAGGAGCAGAAACGGGAGACGGATGGGATGATGCATGGATGAAACCTGTGGTTGGTGGTGATGTGGTGCGTGCTAAGATCTTTGTGTGCGCGTTGGTGAACTGAGGCGAGTCGAGAGTGATTGACGAAACCGCGTTGAAGCACTCGCTGCCGCGTCTGGACTCGGCACGATTCGGAGAATCGTGCGACACTGGCTGACCTTGAACGATGAAGCGGTCAGGACTCCGGCATCAGCATCGTTGTTCGCGACGCGGATGGCAATCGAGCGGTTGCGTTACGCAGGGATCGACGTCACTGTTTCACGTAGCGCGTGATCATGCGCGAATGCAGTGGGATTGTCGAACGGAGATTGCGACCATGCGTGGGATCGGTTGGTGTCTGTTGTGTTTGTTGATCGCCTCTGCCGAGT
>JAGQQB010000599.1 GCA_020426425.1 Planctomycetaceae bacterium
TCGGGTAAAGCCACTTGGCGCGACCGGCCGACCCCGGAGACACCGTTCTTCCACATGCGAACGACCGGCGTTTCTCATGAAAGCTCGCTGCATTTCACGCAGAAGCAGATGCAGCAGCAGAAGACGATCACCGATCCCAGCGCTGTCTCGGTGCCCCCCTACTTCCCCGACACGCCAACGTTCCGCTACACACTCGCCCGGTATCACGACCGCATGCGCGAGATCGACAACCAGGTGACCGGCATCGTTGACGAACTCCGTGACGATGGCGTGCTCGACAATACGATCCTGTTCTACTTTGGCGACCATGGGGGTGTTTTGCCGCGCAGCAAAGGATATCTGTACGAGACCGGACTCCATGTGCCGCTGGTCGTCTGGCTGCCGGAAAAGTGGAAGCATCTCGCGCCATACAAGGCCGGATCGCGTCCGCAAGGTTTTGTCGAGTTCGTCGACTTCGGCCCCACGGTACTGCAACTGGCCGGTGTCGAGACGCCGCAGACCATGGATGGAACCCCCTTCCTCGGCAAGGGCATTTCGGCAGAGGAAGTCGAGTCCCGTAATGAGGCGTTCGGTTACGCTGACCGGTTCGATGAGAAGTACGAACAGGTGCGGTCACTGCGGCAGGGGCGTTTCAAATACATCCGCAGTTTCCAGCCGTACTATCCCGACTCGCTGCAGAACAACTACCGGTACAAGATGCTCGCGTACGAGGAGTGGCGCGAGTTGTTTCAAGCGGGGAAACTGAACGAGGTGCAGTCGGCATTCTTCGAGTCGAAAACGATCGAGATGCTGTTCGATGTGGAGGCCGATCCGCACGAAGTCACGAACCTCGCGTATCATCCAGACCATCAGCAGACGCTGTTGGCCATGCGATCCCAGTTGCGACAGCGACTGAGCGACATTCACGACTTGAGCATGTATCCCGAGAGTGCGCTGGTGGATGAGTTTCTACCTGATGCGGTGGGGTATGGGGAGACGCATCGGGATGAGATTCGCCAATTGTTAGATGTGGCAGATCTGGAACTGGATGCACCGAACGAGGCGAAGATGAATGAGCTCCAGGCAGCGTTGCGGAGCCAGGATCGCTGGCAGCGCTACTGGGCAGTCACCGCGTGTGCGTGCGGCGGCAGCGAAATTGAGTCGCTGAAGGATGACCTGTTGCCATTGCTCAACGATCCCGAACCGACCGTGCGCATCAGAGCCGCTGAGTGCTTTGTTCATTGGGGCGAAGAGCAGGGCAAGGCTGCGCTGCTCGATGTCCTCAAGACTTCAGACTCCTCGACGGTGGCCCTCATCGCGTTGAATTCCGTCGTGTATCTGCGCGATCACGTCGGGATCAAATTCGAGCCGAGCGAAATCGTCGTGAAGGCCCGCGGCGGCGAAGTCGCCCGGCGACTGGAGTATCTGGGGGTCGAGTAGTCGATACGCGCAGGCGGATGCGAACATCCCCGGCGAGCGGGGGACGTCAGTCCCCTGTCCCAACATGGATGGAGTGTTCCGCGGCAGGCACAGGTTGTGTTCAGCAGCCGTCCGCCTTACGCGAAAACGGCAACGTGAGTCTCGTCTCCGCAAACAGCCAGTGGGCCGTTTGACCTCTGCCGCAGATCGTCCCAGAATGTGGGACCGAAACATCAGGCGGTGGTTGTGACGGCCCGTCCTCTCTCGTCATGATGAATTGGTTTGGCGGGCCTTTACTTCAACAATGCATCCGACTGCGTGAACGGCGTGGTCCAATTACGAGAGCATCCCTATGAGTCCTGCATGCCTTTTCTGTTCGACACCCGTCCGGAAAACGCGGACGCTGGCGAGAACAGGGCGCGGGTTCGCTTTGATCGCGCTGCTGTTCCTGGCGTGCGTCCTCACGATGTTTGCCACTGCGAGTCTCGCATCCGCCGCCGAGCGGCCCAACATCATCGTCATCATGGCGGACGATCTCGGCTATGGAGATGTCTCCTGTTACGGCGCGACCGCCATCGAGACGCCGCATATTGATCGACTGGCGGCGGAGGGAATGCGGTTCACAAACGGGTACTGTTCCGCCTCGACCTG
>JAGQQB010000600.1 GCA_020426425.1 Planctomycetaceae bacterium
ACGTCGAAGGTTGAACGAGGCACTGCGGACGCCCCACGTTCAACCTTCGACCTTCGACCTTCAACGAGAGGCGCAGCCTCTTCAGCGCTCATGCCCGATCTCACCCTTGATGTCGTCCGCAAAGTCGCCAATCTCTCCCGGTTGCAACTCACGCCGGAAGAGGAAGTCCGTTACGCGAAGCAGTTGAGCGATGTGCTCAAGTACGTCGACATGCTCTCGGAACTCGACACCAGCAATGTGGAGCCGATGGCGCATCCTCACGAGGTCAGCGATGTCTTCCGCGTTGACGAAGCGCAGCCGTCGCTCCCTCGGGAAACGGCTCTCGCGAATGCTCCGAAGACCGATGGCAAGTACTTCCTGGTGCCGCAAATTTTGGAGAATGCGTAAGGATGCGTTGGCTCGGCTGCTCCCTGCTGCTTACCTGTTGTGGACTGATCCAGCTCAGCGCCATCAGTGTCGCGGATGATGCCGCTGCGGCAGCAACCGACGCTCCAATGTTCGAGTCCGTCCCGTGCGAAGGGACCTATCCCCATCACCTGCAGGGGGTCTGCACGGACGGGGAATCGATCTACTGGAGCTTCACGACGACGCTGGTCCGGACCGATCGGCGAGGGAAGTTGCTCCAGAAGATCCCAGTGGCGAATCATCATGGCGATCTGTGCCATCACGGCGGCAGGTTGTACGTCGCGGTGAATCTCGGCAAATTCAACGATCCAAACGGCAACGCCGATTCCTGGGTTTACGTTTACGATGCAAACACGCTAGAGGAACTCGCCCGGCATGCGACGCCTGAGGTGTTCCACGGCGCCGGTGGCATTGGCGTACGTGAGGATCACTTCTATGTCGTCGGGGGTCTTCCCGACGGAATCAACGAGAACTACCTCTACGAATACGATGGCGACTTTCACTTCCAGAAGAAACACATCCTGGCGAGCGGACACACCCACATGGGCATTCAAACGGCCACCTTCGCCCACGACCGCTGGTGGCTCGGCTGCTATGGTTCGCCGCCCACGCTATTGATCGCCGATTCCAATCTCGCACTCCTGGGTCGTCGCACGTTCAACTGTTCACTCGGCATTGAAGGACTCCCGGCTGGCCAACTGTTGTCGACCTCTGGCAAGTGCGAACCGGGGACTGGTTGCACCGGCTTGGTTCACATCGCGGTGCCGGATGAGCAGACTGGACTCAGGCTGCTGCGTTAACCCGGTCACGCGCTGGTCCGAATGATCCACCCTGGGCGAGTACGATGTTCGCTCGGCTGCCAGCATTCGGGCATTCGCGATTGGTAATCTCCTCGCCGCTGCGGTAACTTCCGGCGGTCAGATTTCATCTGTCGGAGCAACACATGCGTCGATCATCGACCCACAGACCGTTCACGTTCTCCATCGTCGCGCCTGCGTGCCAATCGACCACTGATGCGAAGCGACCAACGGGAGCGGCCCGGCGCAAACAGCATCCCCATGCTCCTCGGCCTGCCACGCCCACCGGGTCCAGGGCGATGCCCTGGTGGATCATTTGTCTGGTTGGGCTGTTCTGTTTTTCCAATGAATCGAAGGCACAATTGCCGATGACCAAGCGTGTGGACCAGGTGGATGACTTTCATGGAACGCCTGTCGCCGATCCTTTTCGGTGGCTGGAAGATGACGTCCGCGTGAATCCGGAAGTCGCTGCCTGGGTCGAAGAGCAGAACCAGCACACGGCGGCATTCTTGAATCAGATTCCCGAGCGCAAGGTCATCGCTCGTCGACTCACGCAGTTGTGGGACTTCGAGAAGTTTGGCACGCCGTTCAAGGCAGGGGGCCGCTACTATTTCTACAAGAACGATGGTTTGCAGAATCAGTATGTGCTGTATCAGCAGGCGACGCTCGAATCCGAGCCAATGGTGCTGTTCGATCCGAACACCTGGTCCGAAGATGGCACGGTCGCGCTCGCGGGAACGCAATTCAGCGACGACGGCCGCTATGTCGCCTACGGCATTCAAGAAGCCGGATCGGACTGGCGCGTCTGGAAAATTCGCGATCTCACTTCTAGCG
>JAGQQB010000601.1 GCA_020426425.1 Planctomycetaceae bacterium
TCCAGCAATCTGAAGAGCAAGCCTGACGGCGTCCGCGAAGTCGCGGAAAAGTACCTGCGGGAATGGGGGTTGGATCGTGCCGCAGTTCCTCAGAACACTCAGTGACCTCCTCGAATCGAGCCGGGCCACGATCACGCAGGACGAGCTGTCCGCCCTGACGGATGACGTGCGCGACGCGATGCTCTCCCTGAAGATCCTGGTACCGTCCCGGACGGCCACGCACGTGGTCTGCGACGCCTGCCATGAAGACCACGTCGAGGAAGTTGTCCGGATCAAGGCCGGCAATGACGTCGCCTTCCGAATTCGCTGTCCGGATTCTGGTTGGGTCGACGTGCCGGCGGACCGGCTGCGGCAGTGGACGATGGACACCTCCCGGATGGTTTCGCTTCTGTCGGCCGGGATCGGCCCCGCCGACGCTGCAGAGGCTGTAATCCCTGACCAAGTGTGGCGGCTTGGTTCGGTGGAGATCGCCGGCGTCGTCCTTAGCATCGTGCTTGTCCGCGGCGGCGGAATCAAATCACTGGGCACGGTGGCAGCCAAGCTGCCGCCTCAGCGCACGGTCGTTGTCCGAACGGCAGACGCCCCCGATATGGTCGACGGCTACGCCGCCACGCTCGCGCTGACCTCTGCTTTCGCGCTCGATTCGGGCCAGTTTGAATTTCAGATCAATCGGGTTCGGGCATTGCTGGTGATCGAATCGGCCGTCGTCGGCAACGTCTTTCATCGGCGCGGCGAGTTCTGGCAGATGTCGTTCGAGGGAGACACGAAGTACTTCAAGGACTCGGTGGGGATCGGCTACATCTCCCGCCTGCTCATCCAGCCGCACAGAATCATTTCCTCCGTGATGTTGCTGGCTGCACGGGCTGGTATCGACTCCCTTGTCGCCGCAGGTACGTCTGGCGAAATACTCGACGAAGAAGCCCGGAGGCAATACGGCCAAAGGTACAACGACCTACAGGAAGACCTGGAAAAGGCCCGGCACAATAGCGATCTGGGATGGCAGGAGAAGATCGAGAACGAGTTGGAAGCACTGATGGTGCAATTGGCGGCTGCGGTGGACATCCGAGGCCGATCACGGGAGCAGAGTGACGCCGAACGAGTTCGCAGATCTGTTTCCGAAGCCGTGCGTCGCGACATTGAGCGGATCACGAAGGAACATCCCGCACTGGGCCACCACCTAACCAATTCCATCGTTTCAGGTACCGATTTTCGCTATGCGCCGGAGCGCCAGACCGACTGGTTGACATGACGTTGTAGCGGTAGATTCCGGGGCAGACATGCAGCCCCCACACATTGTCGCATGAAAACAACAACCACCGAAGATTGAACTATGCCAGTGCTTCCCCAACCCCGTCCGGGCGACATACTGCGGATCAAGGATCGTCCGCTGGAGTTTTCGTTTTGGCCCGTTGAACGGACGACACGACGGTACGGACTCGGGACGCGAGTATTCGCGACTGATCCCTGGACAGTCATTCGGCGATCTGCGGAAAAGCGATGCCTGGCTGCAACTCGTGACGCGGCATACGCCCTGATTGAGCAAGCGGAAGACTTCTACCGGGCGGCTGAATCCGGAGTGAAGGCAGCCAAGCCGCTGCTTCTCTATTACTGCTTCATGAATCTGGCGAAAGCATTCATTTTGGCGTGCAGGCAACAGGCGGATGTCAACAATGCTCAGCATGGGGTATCCGAGAAGCTGAACGCTGTTCCCAATCCGGCGGAACTGACAGATGCCTACATCAACGCATTTCCGTCACCGAATGCTCAGGGACAATTGCAGAATTTCAGCGAACTGCTCCAGGCACTGACAGGGACCGGCGTCACTGCGAATCCACACCGATACGACCTACCGCATCTGATGCCTCAAGTGGTTCCTGGGCATCGCCTTTGGGTTCAGGGTGCAACTGGGGGCATGAAGGAACGATTCGTCGCGATTGAACGTATCGAGTTTCGGCACGACGCCCCGGCAAAAACGCTATGGCTCCGCTTGTATCTCTTTGCAGACGACCTGAGACGCATTGACATGACACACG
>JAGQQB010000602.1 GCA_020426425.1 Planctomycetaceae bacterium
CTGTTCCTTACCACACTCAATGGTGAGGTGGTATGCATTGGTGGACAGGAGTAGGGATTGGGAGTAGGAAGTGGTGTAGAGGGAGCACCTGGTCGCTGCATTGGCCGCCGGTCGTTCAGGTTGGCAAAGAAACACCCTCGAACATGTTGGGCACGTTCGAGGGTGTCGACTTAAACAGCGCCGCTCCAAGTGGCTGTCGTGAACCACTTCGCTTCAGTCTGCAGACGGGATGAAGTTCTTCCAGTCGGCGTATTTGCGTGACGCCAGTTGGCGGCTGAGTGTGGGATTCCGCTTGGGGCGAATTGGATCGCGCAGCAGCTTCATCCCCGCTTCGGTTGGCGTGCGTCCTCCCTTGGTGACGTTGCACTTCAGGCAGGCGCAGACGATGTTCTCCCACGTGTCCGGTCCGCCACGGCTCTTGGGGAGCACATGGTCGAGACTAAGCCGACTCGAAGAATACCGCTTGCCGCAATACTGGCAGCGGTGTCCATCGCGGAGGAAGATATTCCGCCGATTGAACTTCACCGTATTGCGCGGCACGCGGTCGTAGTCGAGCAGCCGCACAACGCGAGGAATCTGGATCTCGAAGTTCACCGCCCGAATCCAGTCTTCGTTCTCATCCCGCTCGCCGAGAGCGGTCTTCAGTTCGCACAGTTCGAGCCAACCTTCGAAGGTGTAGTTGGCGAACCGACCGTTTTCCACGCTGATGACCTCCGCCAGTCCCTTGTAGAGCAGGCAGAAAGCCCGGCGTACCGAGATCACATGCACCGGGAGATAGCTCCGGTTCAACGCGAGCACATTCGAATGCATCGCTCCGGAGGAACTCAGTTGCTCCGTCGATGTCGACTGCGCTTCCGATGGTGGTGAGGACTTGCCCATCACTTCACTCGGGTCGAAGCTCAGCAGTCTGACGACTACGTTTTCCCAGTCACACCTGGGATGCAAAACATCAATCCAGACTGATGAGCACACGATTCTAATTCTGTCATACTCCGTTGACAATCCCCTGTATGTGAAGGTTCAGTCAATTTGCAATGAGTCCGCGATGGCTGCTGGCAGACCTTGGAAGGGGTGGCGGCATCGCATAGAGTGCATGATCCGCATGGGTAATCACGCCGGAACGTCTGTCCTCCAGAAGAGTTGGTCCTGCTATGTCGCGCCGCCTCGCCACTGCACTTGTCTGTCTGGCACTAACCTTAGTCCAGGCGACAACGTTCGCGGACGACATTGATTTTCAGCGCGACATCTTCCCGATCTTTCAGGCCAAATGCCTCACGTGTCATGGCGAAAAGGAGCGTGAAGGGGGACTGAAACTGCTGTCGCGTAGCGATGCAACAGCCCGCGCAGATTCCGGTTCTCCAGCGATCATTCCTGGCGATAGTGCTGGCAGCGAATTGATGCACCGTATTCGCTCGACTGACGAAGATGTCGTCATGCCCCCGGAAGGGACGCGGGTGAGTGCGGAACAGCAGCAGCTCCTGCAACGCTGGATCGATGCCGGCGCAGAGTGGCCGCAGTCCGCAACCACGCAGCATTGGGCCTACATTGCCCCGCAGCGTTCAGAGTTGCCAACAGTTCCAACGGCAATGGCCGATTGGGTTCGCCATCCCATCGATCGGTTTGTTGCAGCGCGGCTGACTGCGGCAGGATTCGCACCAGCAGCCTCGGCGGAACCGGGCAAATTGTTACGGCGCGTCTCGCTCGATCTCATCGGCCTGCCGCCGACGCTGGAACAACTCGCAGCGTTCCAGCGCGACCCATCGCCGGAACATTATGAACGCATTGTCGACGAGTTGCTCGCCTCACCCCGCTACGGTGAGAAGTGGGCGCGACAATGGCTCGATCTCGCCCGCTATGCCGACTCGAATGGATTTCAGGCAGATCAGTTTCGCGAGGTCTGGGCCTATCGCGACTGGGTGATCCAGGCGATGAACAACGACCTATCATTCGATCAGTTCACCATCCAGCAATTGGCAGGCGACCTGTTGCCTGAGGCGACGATCGAGCAGAAGATTGCGACTGGGTTCCATCG
>JAGQQB010000603.1 GCA_020426425.1 Planctomycetaceae bacterium
CCTCAACTCGCAGATGCTGCAGGTATTCAGCGATGGCAGTGGAGATGGCCACATGCGGGACAGGTGCCTTACGTTGCCCATGTTGCAACTCCACGTCGATGATTTGCCCCTTGCGACGCGCCTCTTTGCGGTTCGTCGTCTGTAGTGACTCACGCTGCTGGCGGCGATCGAGCTGATAGCTGGCCCACCATGTCCTGCCACGCTGGTAGATCGTGACTCGTTCGCCGATACGTTCCTTTTCGGTTCGGGAAATTGGAAGTTCCTTTCGTGTTGTTGGTCGGATGGTTGTTGCCGACGTTGTCGCTCGGTCAGTCATCGCGGAGCCCCTCCGAGAACACCTTCCGGACGAGTCGATCACGCAAAAACCGGACATGCTTCCCGACTCTGCGCGAGCAGCCCGTCAGGTAGCCGCGAGAACGCCAGTCGCGCAGAGTGCCGACCGGGACCTGCAGTAGTGCGGCAGCCTGATCGATGGTGAGGATCGGCGGATAGCGCTTCGCGTCTTCTCGCGGCGCGAACATCGCCTCGATTTCGCCATCGGATAGCTTGAGGTTCTCTGATCGATGCATGCCGTCACGTCCTTGTCGTGGTGTTCCGCTCGTGGCGACTGTCCGTCACCAGCCATGGGGGAATCATGGACGAGAGTCGTCGCTCGACAAGACGGACTACCGTGGGCGCAGCGCGGGCGCAACAGCCGTGGTACAGGTAGGCAAGTGAGAATCAAGACTGCGTCACGATCAGCGAACCGGTCGATTGCGGATCAGTTGATGTGGCTAGCTGTTCGCCAGCTGAGCGGCGACCGGCAGAAACTCCCAGCAGATCCCCTGTCCGGTTCCATCGCGGCGAAACACGATCCGCCCCAGTCCACGGTTCAAGCTGCGGACCACCTCTGCAAGCTGCCGGGGCGAACCCGAAGCAGGCAGCGGATCATCAATCCGGCCGGGCCATTCGTCCTCCTGAAAGACGTCCAGAATCAGGACTTGATTCCGGGAAGCTGTGGGACGTTGGATCGTCTTGATCTCTTCGCCGTCCAACATGAGCGTGAACCGCTCGTTGTTCCATAGCGGGACTCGGGGTGGTGGTAACAGTGGAACTGGCTGCTCGCCGATCTGTCGCATTAGGCGTTCGTAATCGGCTTCAACCAGTCCCAAGCATCGCGAAATTTCCACGATCGCACGGAATTGAGAGACCCCCTTGGCCTGCATCCACATGCCGACCGTACGACCTTGTTTATTTGTGAATGCCTCACTGAATGCACCGACAATGGATCTCTCCGTATCAGTAAAGAAGTTCTGATAGATCTTGTGCCCAGTCCACACCCCCTGGATACGCAAGTCCATTTCACCCAGTTTGGTTAGAAGTTTTTCGTTCACGTCGGACTCCATTTCGCTGACATCATCACACCTCCATCGACCTGAGTCGATCAACGACGGTTCGTCAGTGTGACACTTGCCGCCTTCTTCGTCGATGGTTTTTCGGAGGGCGTTCGGCAGCTTTTGCCGGTTTCCCCATTTTCTGACCAAGAGTTGGCCAGGAAGCTGCATAGCAATTGAACCCATTCAATGTGCGCACGCGTGATCACGTGCGGATCTCCAGCACTGTGGACTGCCGACCGCTGAGGATTCCTGGTAGACATGTTCGCAGATGTTCTCCTGTGTTCTGGTGGAATCTGTACCTTACCCCGCTTCAGTTTCGATCAGTTCGCTGGCCAGCAGATTGAGTAATTGATCCCGATCGCAGGGGATGCCTCTTAGCCAGCGGGTGAGTTGGTGGACTAAGAATCCGGCGGCTAGGGTGGCGGTGTAGATGGTGGATTTGGCTGTGCAGGGGCCGGGTTGGGATTGTGGTTGGGGGAAGAGGGTGTTGGGGTAGTGTTGTCTTGAACCTGGGTCGGTGGCGGTGAGGAGGCGGAGGGTTTCTGCCTGGAGGCGGGCGTCGGCCCAGAATTTTGTTTGCTTATGCACGCTGCGCCAGATGGCAGTGCGGGCGGTGATGGTGTCGACGCAGCAGAAGGTGCAG
>JAGQQB010000604.1 GCA_020426425.1 Planctomycetaceae bacterium
TCTTTGACCGACGAGTCGGGAGTGGGCTTCGCATTGGGCATGATGACCGCAATCTGATTATCGATCATCCAGCGATACGCCTTCTCCTTGCGGACGTATTCGTCATCGTCGACGAGGATCTGGTATTGCGCCGGCATGCCGGCGGCGGCAAGTGGGCCATCGTCCTGGGTCATTTCGGCAATCGCGGTACTCGTCAACGAAACCCCCAGCGGCTCGCCCACATGCTGGGTCACTCCCGGATAGGAACCGAAACCGAAGTCGGAAAAGACGTCGGCCATTAACGGATTCGCCACGGTCGGATATCCCTGAGCGGCAAATTTCGCGTTGATCTCGCTGGTAGCCCAGCACGGTTCCGTATCGTCGTTCATCGATCCAGACAGGTCGACGACGAACACAATATCGCGCGGGTTGAGCATCGCAATGGCCGATGCATCCATGTCGAAGTTGTAGTGTTTGAGCACCGGGGCGAAGAATAGACGTCGTTCGTTGACTCGCGTCGTCACCCGCACCGCGTTCGGCGAGAGTTCATTGACCACGAACTCCTTGGTCACGTAGTCGAAGACACCGAGTTCCACATCGGCATCGGGGACAACGACCGGACTGCCAGCAGCATTGTTCTCGAATGCGGTTTCAATGGCCGCTTGACGTACGACCGCTGGAGCATTGCCGATTTCGTAGCTGCCCGCGAAGGCGGCGGCATCGGCGGCATTCTGCAATTGCGACTTGGTGAGCGCCATGTAGCCGACATCAACCGAGAATGCCAGAAAGGCAAACACGAGAATGAGGAGGATGGCCGCAATCACCATCACCACCCCACGGCGGGATTGTCCAGGCGACGGCGCGGCGCGGCGGCATTCGAATCGCTGGCGGGACTTCGCGGACATAGTGACACTCAATGATAGGTGGACCGGCTGGGCCGGCTGGATTTCCTATCCAAACGTAGGTTGGTCGAATGTCGAGTCAAATCGGCTGTCCAGCGTTTCCTCGATCTGCATGCTGGTTGTACCGATTACAAGTCCTGTGGCGATCTCCTGAGATGCCCTGGGCTTTCAGCATGGGACCTTACGAGCACAAAAAAACGGAGCCTCCCAACAGAGAGACTCCGCTATCAATTCGCGGACAGACCGCCGTCAATTAGACGGCAATGTTGCCTGCTTACTTCACGCCGGGAGGCAGGCCATCCTTCAGGACATCGCCGTAGGTCTTGCCGCCGCCGCACTCCTGAGCTTCAACAGCTTCCAGAGCCTTGGTGATCTTTTCAGCGTCCTTGACCTTCTTTTCCCCCAGGGCCTTGGCCAGAGCCTTGGCGTAGTCGCTGATCATCTTCTTGCTCTCACCGTGGCAGACGCCGCACTTCTTGGCGTCAATGGCTTCCGAAAGATGTTCGTACTTGGCCTTGAACGCCTTGCTGTACTCAGGACGGGCTTGAGCCTGCGGGGCGGCGATGAGCATCATCGCGACCACGACGGCACCGGCAAACATCAGTTGCAACTTCTTCATGAAAGAACCTCCGAAATCCAAGGTGTGAGTCGACGGTGTTATCTCTCGACGGGGCCAACACCCCGCATGGAGATCGATAATGGCAGTTCACTCGGGTGACCGAATGCCGGTTTCAAACCGGTCGCGCAGGGGGAATCCCTTTCCGCCACCGTCACGTTGTCCGTTCAATTAGAAACTGCGATCACGCCAACTGTCAACACAACAGATCGGTCAGGACGCATGTTTTCACGGTCTGAACGGGTTTCTAATGGTTGTAAGCGGCAACTTTCGCGCCAATCGTCGCTGTCTTCCCCTCTCCCACAACAATTCGATGCCCCCTGCATCCATTCCACTTCATTCTCGCCCCTTGATGCCTGTTCCCTTTCAACCAGTGCGTGTGCAGCGTGCTGGTCACTTTGTGGGAGTCAGATGCGGTGTGATCAGATGACCCTCTTCATCCCAGCTGAACCGGCGTCTTGTTCCATGGTGCCTCGCCTGCCATGATTTCTGGGGGAGTTCATGGCTGTACACGCTG
>JAGQQB010000605.1 GCA_020426425.1 Planctomycetaceae bacterium
CCTCTCGTTGAAGGTTGAAGGTTGAGCGTGGGAATGATCGCTCCGGTTTGGCCGCTACTCCCCACTCCCTACTATCCACTCCCTACGTCGCATTGAGATGTTTGATAGCGATTCCGTGATCCCTAACTCACGAACTCCTCGGACAGGCTTAGGAACTCGTTGACTCGTTGATCGACGATGTCGATGCTCTTGTTCCAGAAGTCGGGTTGGGTGAGGTCGTAGCCCAGGGTCGACTTGACGGCGTCTTCGGCGCTCATGCACCCGGTGGCAATGAGGAGTTCGCGGTACTTGGCCGGGAACTTGTCGCCGAATTCGCTTGCGGTGGAGTACACGCCGAGTGAGAGCAGATAGCCGAAGGTGTACGGGAAGTTATAGAACGGCATTCCCGTGATGTAGAAGTGGAGCTTGGAGATCCAGAAGACGCTCGACCAGTCGGCGAACGCATCGAGGTACGCTTCTTTCTGTGCGGCGAGCATCAGTTCGGTGAGCCGGTCGGCAGAGACCTCGCCTGCGTTTCGCTCCACATGGAACTGGTTCTCGAAGAGGAACCGCGTGTGGATGTTCATCATGAACGCGACCGAGTCGCTGAGCATGCTGTTCAGGATGCCGAGTTTCTCGCCGGTGGTCTGGGCATCAGCGAGTCGACGGTCGCCGAGGATCGCTTCCGCGAAGGTCGACGCCGTTTCTGCGAGGTTCATCGGGTAGTCCTGCAGGAAGAACGGCTGTCCCCGCAGTACGAATGAGTGGTACGCATGCCCCAATTCGTGGGCGAGCGTCGACATATCGTCCGGCGAACCGGTGTACGTCATGAAAATGCGAGACTGCTTGCGTGTGGGCAAGCCTGTGCAGAAACCACCTTGCCGCTTACCGCTGCGGTCTTCGGCTTCAATCCAGCGGTCGTTGAATGACATCCGGGCGAAGTCACCCAGTTCGTTGCTGAATTCATCAAACGTCTTGATGATCGTGTCACAGGCGTCGTCGTAACTGATCTTGTTCTCGCCGGTGCTCGCCTGCGGCAATGGGGCGAGCTGATCATACCAGGAAAGCCTTTCCAGACCGAGCAGTTGGGCTTTGCGTTCGAAGAACTTGAGCAGTGGCTGCTTGCGCTGGGAGATGACCTCCCACATCGTTTCCAGCGTCTTCCGCTGCATTCGATTGTAGTGCAGCGGGACATCGAGATGATCCTGCAGGCCAAGGTACCGATACCGTGTGAGTCGCGCCCCGGCGATGTGATTGATCGTGTCGGCACACGTGTCGCCCAGCGTCTTCCATGCCTTCTCAACAGCGAAGAAATTGTTCTGCCGGTTGCTGCGTTCGGCGGAATCCATCCGGACCTGCCCGACCGATTTCTTGATCAGCTCCCCCTTCTCCATGAGCTGCACTTTGAGTTCGCCCGAGATCCGGTCGTACAGGCGTCCCCAGGCATGCAGTCCATCGACCGAGAGGTCCGCGTACAGCATTTCCTGATCTTTGGGGAGCCGCAGATCGGCGTTGAGGCGACACTCTTCCAGGAAGAAACGCACGGCGGACAGCTGTTCGTCAGCGGCGCAGAAGGCATCGAGGTCGGCATCGGAGAGACCGCGGAAGGCCGCTTCGATGTTGGTGAACACCTGATTCCGCAGCGGTCCGACGGCGGCGAGCGCGGCTTCCGTCTGATGCAGCGTTTTGTTCTCGGCATCAGCGGCGGAGTGACAGCCGACGAAGGCGTGCAGGTCAGTGCTGTCACTAAACACCTGGGCGACGCGACCGAGGAACTCCGCCCAATGTGCGGCAGACTTGGCCGAGATGGCGGGCAGCGATTCCGAATCCTCCGCGAGCTGCTTGATCTGGGATCGATACGTATCGAGATGCGTCTTGAATTCCGCCTTCTCCGGATGTGGAAAGAGCGAGTCGAGATCCCAGGTCAGTGCGTATTTGTTGGCCATTGAACTTTGTACGTCCGTGGTTGAAAGTGAGGCGAACTCAGGCTCGCACTGTAACGCCCGCGTTCGCCGTGCGGCAAGGGGCGGTGT
>JAGQQB010000606.1 GCA_020426425.1 Planctomycetaceae bacterium
CCGAGTTCCCTTCCACACTACACCACAGGTTTGCGATGTTGTACCGGTTCACTCTGCTCTTCATTCTGCTGGCCAGCATGCCGGTCACCGTCCAGGCCGAGGATCATCCTGACCGTGTCCGTCACGACGGGGTTCCGGTGGGCAAGCTCACGTCGGGGGAGTTCGTCAGCGAGGGGATCTACCCCGGCACGCAGCGTGAGTACAGTGTCTATGTCCCGGCGCAGTATCAGGCAGATCAGCCAGCGAATCTGATGGTCTTCATGGATGGAGCCGGTTACGCCCGCGAGAACGGCGCGTTCCGTGTCCCAATTGTGTTCGACAATCTCATCCACCAAGGGCAAATGCCGGTCACGATTGCCGTGTTCGTCAATCCCGGCACAATCCCCGCCGTGAAGCCGGGAGCCGCCAACCGCAGCAACCGATCGTTCGAGTACGACTCACTTGGAGATCGTTACGCCCGGTTTCTGACGGAAGAGTTTTTGCCTGTTGCTCTCGAAGGACTGAATTTCTCGACCGATCCCGGCAAACGCGCTGTGTGCGGGATTTCGTCCGGTGGCATCTGTGCCTTCACCGTGGCGTGGGAGCGACCGGAGCAGTTTGGCAAGGTACTCAGTCACATCGGCAGCTTCACGAACATTCGCGGCGGGTGGGCATATCCTGGCCTCGTACGGCAAACTAAAGGCAATCCCAAGCCGATCAAGGTCTATCTGCAGGAAGGGCGCGACGATCTCAACAATCTGCACGGCAACTGGCCACTGGGAAATCAGGATCTCGCCGCCGCATTGCAGTTCGCTGGGTACAAGTATCAACTCGTGATGACCGATGGTGGCCACAGTGGCAAGTTCGGGGGCGAGGAACTGCCGAACGCCCTCCGCTGGTTGTGGTCCGAAGCCGCTGAATCAACAGTCCTGCCATCGACGGAAACGAAGCCGACCTGGGAACCGCATCCTGATGCCGTTGCCAATCCCAATGTGCCGCAAGGTAAGGTCATCGAGATGCCGGAATGGGAATCGACCATCTTCCCGAACACGATTCGCAAATGGGCGATCTACGTTCCGGCTCAATACAACGCGGAACAACCGGCGGCACTGATGGTGTTCCAGGATGGTGAACGGATGCGCGACGTCAAAGGCCGCTGGCGAATTCCCACGGTATTCGACAACCTCATCGCACGCGGCGACATGCCCCCCACCATTGCCGTCTTCCTCGATCCCGGCCACGATAAATCCAAGCCGCGCCAGAGCAATAAGTCGTCTAACCGTGGCTATGAGTACGACAGCCTGGGTGATCGCTACGTCCGCTTCCTGCTCGAAGAGATTCTGCCTGAGGTCGCGAAGGAGTACCGCTTCACCGACGATCCCAACCTGCGAGCGATTGGAGGATCAAGTTCCGGAGCCATCTGCTCATTCACGGCGGCGTGGGAGCGGCCCGATCAGTTCCGCAAGGTCTACTCACATGTCGGCAGCTTCACGAACCTGCGGGGCGGCAACGTCTATCCGGCGCTCGTTCGCAAGACCGAGCCGAAGCCGATTCGCGTCTACATGTCTGACACCAGTGGCGATGTCGACAACGCGTTCGGCAGTTGGCCCTGGGCGAATCAGCGCATGGCCTCGGCCCTGAGCTACATGGGGTACGATGCCCGATTCGACTGGGCCGAAGGCTACGCCCACAACGCTGACTTCGGCAGCGCCCACTTCCCTGAGGCAATGACCTGGCTATGGCGCAGCGAAGGTCACACGCCAGAATACGACACGCGCGGCGACCTGGGCGGCGATTTGACGCTGCTCAAGTTGCTGGTGCCCGGTGAGTCGTGGGAACTCGTGGCAGAGAATCTCGGCTTTGCCGATGCTCTTTGCACCGACGCTGAAGGCAACCTCATCTTCTGCGACATGAAGGCGCCCGAGATCGTGCGAATTTCTGCAGCAGATGGCAGCCGAACGGTGATCGCCAAGGAATCAGTCAGCGGACTCGAATTCGGCCCCGATGGGCGTTTGTATGCCTGCCAGG
>JAGQQB010000607.1 GCA_020426425.1 Planctomycetaceae bacterium
CGCACTGAGCGTGCCCCGATCTTGAATCAGCGTGTGACGCTGCAACTGCGTGTACGACAACGGCGATGACGAACGTCGTCCACCGAACTGGTTCTGATAGCCGACCGTGTGTCGAATGACTGACCCCACCACCTTCACGACCGACAGTGATTCGTAAGGAATGACAGCATCGAAGAACGCATTCGGCACCGGCGTACGATGCCCTTCGCCAGCGAAGAACCCTGAGAAACTGCTCAGTTCGCGTGTGTAACTGGGATCGGTACTCCAACGCAACGCATACTCCGCCGATTGCGCCGCCTGGCCCCGCACTTGTTGCTGACTCTCCCGTCGGCACTGCAAGAACCGCAGCCGCAACGCCTCATCGAGCGCCGGTCCAATCGCCCCCCTGCTGACGCCTGCCTTCTCGATCAGATCGCGATAGCGAATCACGATGTCCTGCCGAATCGGTTGCCCTTGCTCATCAAGCCACCCGAGTGTTTGGCGTAGTACATACGCGATGATTCGCACCGCTCCGCGTGAGCAGTGCGGCAGACAGACATCGAGAAACTGATTCGGACAATAAACATAGTTCCCGGTCAATGGCTCGAACCCGGCGAACGCATCTTGCCCGTGCCGCTGCTGGTTGTTCTCCTGCGGCATGACGATTACGACTGACGACGACGAAACAAACGAAACTCGCGCGTCCAGATGGACGGCTTCTCCGGCTGCGATCTGGCCGGTCGACTCCCCTCCTCCGTCGGTTGACTGTCGACAATGTTCGACTGCTGCCCCGGTGCCGCGATCGCCAATCGCTGCTGCAAATCCTTCATCAAAATGTTCTGCTCACGCATCCGTTCATTCTGACTGGAGATTTGATCGTCCTTGCGGTCAAGCTGCTTTTCGAGCGTCGCAATCTGGCGGTCCTTCGTTTCTAACTGCTCGCGCAGCAGCGCTACGATCGTCTCATTCGACGTTTTAGCCTGACTCTTTGCAGTCGCCGCTGCCGCCGTATTGGCATCTTCGTCCGCTGCATAGCGCCGATCGAGCAAGTCCGTATGAATCTTCCAAACATACGGCTCCCCTGCCGCCTTCTTCGCTTCGAGATCGTCATGCCCCGGCTCAATCAACGACCGATCAGCATGGCCCGGATCGGCAGTGATTTCACGAATCAGCCGCTTCAGCGTCGACTCCGACTTGCCGCAATACTTCACGGCCTCTTTTACGATGAGAAACGATGACATAGGGGTGAGGGGAATAGTGCCGACATTCTACCCCAGTTCGCCGACCACGCCAGAAAATCACTGACTCCCCCCTGACCCAGCCCAGCCCAAGAGGGGAGTCACGCCCCCCACCAAGACCCAGTTCAGACCCAGACCACAACCCCAGTCAACCCGCACGGCGACTGCATCCCCGCCACGTCACCACACCCACCACCGACTCCGTCCATGCCCCCACTCACACCCCCTCCAAATTCCACTTGCCAACAGTCCACAACCATGGCCACGCCCCCCTCCACGCCCCACCTCAGGTCACCCGAGCGACCGCCCCCAGTCAAACCGTGACTGACCGGAGTGGGGGAGGCCGCTCAAGATCATCCAGCCCCACGGTTGATGCAATCCTGTGTTCAACGCCTTCAAGAACACCCATCCATGACACAGGTCACCAACCAGAGTGGGGGAGTCATGACGGCAGGTCATGAACCATGTCAGTGAGGTTCCATGAACAGCCAAGGCCTCGCTGTCTAGCTTGCCACGAGTCAACAGCGTCCTGCGGCTGGCCACCCCGACTTGGGAGCCTAAGAGGAAAGCACCTCGCCGGTGCGCATTGGCCCATCAGATCTAGTGAGATTCCTCGCTGCGGCGAATGACTGTTCGCAAACCTTACCACTCACCGATCACTTGGCCATCATCCCTGGTGGCGAGGCGTTTGAGGGTGAGCAGATGCATGTTGTCGGATACAAATCGCACGGAACCGTCGGCCAATAGGACGTGTGCGCCTCCGGTATGTCCAGAGATCAGGGGATTG
>JAGQQB010000608.1 GCA_020426425.1 Planctomycetaceae bacterium
TTTAGGTTCCAGTACCGCAAGGTGTGCAGGTTCGATTCCTGTCTCTCGCATTTCATTCTTCCGCAGACAACGACGAATTGGGGCGCTGCGTCTGGATCTCTGCCTCAAGCGGGTCGGAATTGAATTGACCTGGCTCGTCGGTCAGGGCAGAATGAATGGTCTGACTGGCTTGATTTTCCGGTGCTAGCCGCCGTGTTGAACGTGTTGTACTCAGGTACAGACTGATGACCTGTGACGAAGCCTTTGAAGTTCTGACCTCACCTGCCGCCTCCACATCTGAGGCGTTGCTCGATCATCTGCGACAGTGCGCGCGGTGTCGCGATCTTCAGGAAGCGCTGGCACCAGCGATTCATGTGTTGTCCAGTCATGCGGTCGGCACGACAACACCATGGACGGCGGAATCGACCGCGCGCTCGGCGGCACAGCAATTGAGTCTCGTGCCAACGCAGCGTCGCAGCCTGCACTGGCGGAGATCGATTGGATGGACCTCTGCGATCGCTTTTCTGCTGGGCGCTGGTGCGGTCGCGATCTTCTCGGCGATCTGGTCACCGCAGGCGTCCTCGGCTGCATCGGTTCCGACGGGATCAAGTCGGGTTTGCTTGTGGCAAACACGGGACTTGGCGGTATTGCAGCCTGGGTACGATTCACAGGACGTCATCACCACATGCGTCGCCTGTCATCTCGACCGCACCGCGACGACATCGCTGCCGTAGCACCGGGTACACGCCCTCGTGCCACGGCCATCGTGTCTGCGTCTGACGGCTAGAAGCCGTAGCGGAATAAGACATTCACTGGCCGAAGGGCGGGGACAGGTCGCTCAGAGCACGGCCTTGAGGCCGACTCTCGGCAGTCGTCGCAAACTTGCATCGCCTTGAGAATGCAGAACACCGCGCCCAGTTATGCCGCGCGGAGGCGTTCCATCGCGTTGTCGAGAATTCCTGCCGCCCGGCAGCGCTCGAGCGCAGCGGGATCGGGCAAGATGGCGTCGGTGTAGAAGTCGAGGCCGAACTCCTGGAGGACGGCGAGGATCTGGTTGACTTGAGTCTGGCTCAGTTCCGACTTCCACTTCGAGAGTCGCTGCTGGGCGTTGGCGTAGCTGCGGTTGACGGCACTCAGTTCGCTGTCCCGGGCGAAGGCTTCGGCGACTGAGGCAGGCGCTTCGAGTCCCCACAATTGAAACAACTCCATCAGGGCCGCCGGGCCGCCACAGACCAGAGATTCGTATGTGACCAGATGGAAGCGGCGGCTGGTCGACTTCAGCAGAACGGCGTTTTCCAGGCACCAGCGGGCGGTAAGCTGCTCCACGGGCGTCTTGAGTGATCGCACGTAGCGCTGCAGGTCCGGAGACGCCTGGACCAGTTCGGAGCGGAGCAGGATCGTTTGCAGTTCGCTGAGATCCCAATTCAGATTCAACACCGACGAATTCACCGCTGCGGGATGCCGCAGCACAACCAAGGGCTGCCGGATGGGGAATCGCGCCGTCATCCAATCGAGCAGGCCATTGGCATGAATGAACTTCACCACCGCCCGCTGCGGTCTCCAGCAAGCCGACATGGAATTGAGCCGGGCCGAATACCCGTGCCAACGCTGTCCACTAAGCACCTGCCGCATGTACGCTTCTGCGGCTGGGTGATCGGTTTCTGCGGGGAAGTAGCTGAGCTTGTGAAACCCCGCCCGGGCGGCACTGGTGATCGCATCGACATGCAGTGGCTCGAACATGGTGACCGAGCCGGGGAGTTCCGCGACGACTTCCTGCAACCACGTCGTCCCGCTGCGATTCGATCCCGCAATCACGAGCGTTTCTTCGAGCTTGAGCTGTCGCCCCGTCCACGTGAGCAGCCAGGGATTCACCCCGGCACGCAGGCGTCGCCGCACTCCACGAACAATCCGGGGCCAGCTGGGCATAAGGGAGACTAGGGCTGAGGGACGAGAACTCGTTTCAAAACTTCTGGTAACCCGACGCGTCAGCGAGGGACTTTGTGAATC
>JAGQQB010000060.1 GCA_020426425.1 Planctomycetaceae bacterium
CCACCTCTCCGAGTGACTGCCCGGGGCAACTGGGAGTTGCCTGGACAGGTTGGTGAGGGAGTATCTCTGACGGTGCGAGGATGTTCAAGTCGGTTTGTGGTGTGCGCGATGCCGATTTTCTGCTCCGAGTCGCCCTTCTCCATGTTGCTATTACGGGCGACGATGGCGGCAGGCGAGGGCGGATCTATCGAGTGAATCTGCGGAAGATGCCGTCGGCGTCGACGCTGTCGGCGAAGTCTTCGAAATCCATGTTCGCAATGGACAGGTTGTTCTCGATGCTTTGAACGCTCGCGGGGAGAGCACGGAAGGTATGAATCTCGGCTGCGGGCGTTTGCCGGGGCGTTCGCTGGAAGTCGTCGACATCGAGGGCATCTCCTTCAGGGTAGAAGCCGACTACCAGCACTGGATGCTCGGTGTTCGTCAAGGTGTGGGAGTCGACGACGAAACAGAAAAATTGCGGATATGTATCGGGCAACTTTCGAACGATCTCAGCGGCGGCGAGATTGCTGAAAGTGTCGTCGCTCACGTACTCCACGTAGGCGAGGGCCTCGAAACCGTCTGCATGTTGAGGGGCGGCAATCAGATCTTTGATCGCGATCCAATCTTTGTCGTTCGCAAAGTCTGTGCGAATGACCCAGGGATCTTCAGAGACTGGCGTGCCGTTCATTGGCACAACTGGCAAAGAGGAGGGCGGTTCGCCGCGTGTCGCGAAGTAGATGATAAGACTGCAAAGCAGTAAGAGAAGCAGCCATGATACGAGAAGGCGGCGAGGACTCCGGTGAGTTCGTTCACGGTGTTGCGTCGCGTGCATGGTCAGTTCGTATTGACGCCTCCGTTTGATCCGTTGAGCCACATTGTTCCATTGGGCGTAGTCCCAACTATCGATGGCGGGGCGACGATTCCTTACGATCGCCCATCGGGCCTGCTCGACGATGCGGACTCCGTGGCGGCATCGGTTTCGGGGGCGCCCGGGAGTTCCTCAGGCGATGCTTCTTCCGGTTGGTCAGGCGTGTCGCCGCTTGGTTGGGCTGCTTCGGGCGTAAGGATCTGCAAGTCGGCGAAGGGAGCGAGGCGTTCGGCTCCTTCGGTAACGACGGCCGTTCCTGCGGCAAGTTCCCCTTGCGTGACTTCGATGTAGTCGCCAAACGCGCCGCCCTCTTGAATCATTACCGGTCGGGCGGTTCCCTGCTCTGGCGTTTCGCCAGGAATGACGGCGAAGACTTTCGAACCGGACTCCGAGCGAATGACCGCGTTCTTGTGAACCAGCAGTGCTTGCCGCGGATCGCCGCTGAAGGTGACGCGGGCGTACATTCCTTCGGTGAGCATGGGCAACTGGCGATCACCGGTCTGCTGGCTCTCGTTCTTGACCGCGATTTTGACGGGAAACGTTCGCGAGCCACTCTCCCAATCGCTGCGGGGAACGATGGTGAGCACCGTGCCGGTCCACTCGCGTTTGCTCGCTGCGTCAACGGTGACATGGACCACCGCTCCCACCCGCACGAGCGGCAGATCGCGCTGATCCACGTTCGCGATGATATACACTTCGTCGAACAGATCGGCGATGGTGACGACAGGATCGTTCTTGGAGAGCCACTGCCCCGCCTGTGTGTGCTCGGCGACGATCACGCCGGGGAACGGGGCGTGCGTGGTTCGCTTCCCTTTCTCAGCGATGAGGTAATCAACCTGAGCCTGCTGCGCCTCGACACGAGCGCGTGCCTGGGCGACGTCTTCCTGTCGGCTGCCGCGCTGGATCAGGCGATAGTGGGCGAGGGCGGCATCATAGAGGCGCTGCGCGGCTTCGGCCCGTTCACGAGCCTCATCGAGATCATCCTGATTCGCCGCTCCCTGGACGACCAGTCGCTGCCGACGTTCCAGTTGCCGCGCGGCGATGTCCATCGTCACTTTCGCGGCGGCGGCCCGGGCTTGCGCCTCTTCAATTTCCTCGGCCCGCGAACCGTTCTCCAACTCCTTGAGTTCCTGCTGTCGCTCGATGAGCACTTGCTTCGCTTCGTCGATGCCCAGATCGGTGGTGACCATGTTCAGGATGGAAAGGTCCTGATCTTCCTGCACGATGTCCCCCTCGCGGACGAGAAACTGGTTCACTTTGCCGTCAGCCCCTGAGGCTACAACGCTACTGCGTCGAGCCGTAATGGTGCCGACGATCGTGACCGAGGGCGTCACCTGATCTTGCCGAACCGGTTCGACGTACACTTTCGAGGCCGGCCGCTTACCCGGCGGACCGCCACCGACGGCGCCAGCTCGCGTCCCGCAGCCCGCAGAAATCAGGCACAACAACAGGGGCGTCACCGCCATCAAGCGATGGCGCGCAGCGAGTGAGAGAGTGAGTTTCGACATGCTTACAGGCTGATACGAAAACGGCATCGACGGGGAGTGCCCCCGGCGATGCCGGATTAGGACAAAGTGATGCGCTGACACAGGGAATGTTGTCGCACGTTGCGTGACCATTGGCAAGGTTGAGTGAGGCGTTGAGAGATGGGCATGGGGCGGTCTCACGCGCGCTCCACTCGCAACCGGCCCCTCTAACTCGCAACTTGCCCCTCCACTACCTACGGCAGCGGCAACGTCTTTAGGTCGGCGGACGATTCGCCTTGGACCAGCACAACGGCTTGTGTGTCGTTCAGGCGGTCCAACTGGACGACTCCCTGCCAGTCGGCGATGGTTTCGTATTCTTGACCGGCGGTTCCACCTCCGCCGACACGTTCTTCAATTCCTTGAGCACGATTGATGTCGTCTGTGCTGATCTTCATCACGCCCCGGGCGCTGTTCGCCAGCAGCAGGTAATCCTGGTCGTTCTGGCGATAGGTAATCATGTCGAGCGGTTGATTTCGGTTGCCCAGTTCCGCAATCGTGGTGCCGCGCACCTTGTCGCCGGAGGAGATCGCCGAGACTGGGAATTTCACCAGTGGCGTGCAGACGAAGCCAGCCAGCACGTTTGGCTTCCCGTCGATCATGAAGGGGACAAACGTTCGAATCGGCGAAAGGCTTTCCAGCTGACCGTGTGCTCCGTGGTAGATCTCCAGGCCGGTCGCCTCAACTTTGGCGGCGAAAGGAAACGCGAAGGATCGGACGGTCGAGGCGACAGGTCCATCGCTCATGCCGGAAACGAGAAGCTGCCCTTCCACGAAGGCCAGGTCGGTGACGGACGACATGCGATTGTTCCTGGCGCGGCGACCTTCCCCGGTGACCTTATCTTCCGGAGCATGGGGAATCCCCATTTTCGCGTGCGCGATGTTGCTCAGGTCAAGCGGGACGATCGCACCGGAGCCATCGAGCATCACCAACTGAGGGCCCTTGGCGGTGCCAACCGAGACAAACAGATGCCCGCTGAGCGGATTTACTGCAAGGTCAAGAATCTCCGCTTTCGGAACGACCAGTTGGTCGGCAATCTTCTGGTCGAGTCCAGCGATGCTGTGATTCACTTGCGCCGGATCGCCCGGTTTGTCGCCAGTTTGAATGGCAACGATCTCCGCCGCTTTGGCATCACCAACGAACAGGATTCCAGCAGGACCAAAGGCGAGAACATTCGCTGATTGCAGCTTGAGTTCGCCCGGTTCCAATCCATACTGATCGGCTGACGCAACTGACGCCGCACACAACACTGCACACAGACCTGCCAGCAACAGACGACTCGACATCACGTTTCTCCTTGAGGAATAGGGGGCTGAGCTCACGCAGATAGTCACTGTGCGATGCCGGGTCGGGAAAGTCAACTCTGGGCAACTGGGGGTACCTCTAAGTGCGTGCATCTCGAAAGTGGGTGGAATCTTGGGAGTCGTGCTTTGAATTGATTCCCGACGACTCGGCCAGGCGATGTGGCTGGCGGAATGCCGCTGCTGGTGACGTTCGATTTCTTGACAGGATTCACATGATTTACAGGACTCGCAGGGTTCACGGGATTCGCAGGGTTCACAGGATCGACAGGATAATGTGGCGCGTTGGTGATGCGCATTCGGCGGCTGCGGCGCTGGGGAAGCCGCAGAGTGGTAGATCGCGGTAATGAGTCTCACGCGAAGTCGCGGAGGCGCGAAGAGATTCACATGGGCCGCACGCCCCTTCGCGGCTTCGCGTCTCCGCGTGAGGCCTTTTCTTTCGCTGAGTCGTCGCAACGCGGAGTCTCAGAAGCTCGACGAACATCATCCTGTCGATCCTGTGCATCCTGTCAGAATCTTCAATGCCTCTTTCGGGCATCCCGCTTGCGGACAGGCGTCGCCAACGACCCTCCGCCCTTCGCGTCCTGGCGTCTGTGCGTTTCAAAAAAGACAGAGGCACAACCGCGCCCACTCTGCCCACTTTCTGGATGCACGCACGTGAGCAGTCGTGAGCTGAGGGGGCGTCTGCCTGGCGGATGGCGGAAAGCATTTCCAACTGCCGACTGGTCGAAACATCCGCCGCCCCCGGTCCGGCGACACCTGCCTCCTGATTCCCGTCTTGTCGGGGGAAATGTTGATCGCTTACAACCTCCGGCATCGCGGTCGCCTTGTCAGTGGAGATGGTGGCGACGTGGAGTTTGTAACGACCAAGGCGATTTGATCAAATTCGGTTTGTGATTGCATGATCTGGAGTCGAAAAGCACGTTGGCGACGTCAGGCGTATCGGATTCTGCGGGCGGCCAAACGGCTGGAATCGCTGGAAGATGCGGCACTACGGCGCGAGATGTCGGAAGCGACGTTTCGCGCACGCGGAGGCGAATCTCTGCAACGTTTGCTCACCAAGGTCTATGCCTTGGCGATTGAAGCGACCCGGCGGACCGCCGGGATGACGCACTTCCCGGTACAGGTGATGGGAGCCATCGCACTCTTTGAAGGACATATCGCCGAGATGCAGACCGGCGAAGGGAAGACGATCACCGCCATTCTGCCCGCCGCGTTGAGATCGTTAATGGGGAAAGGAGTGCATGTCATCACGGCCAATGACTACCTTGCTTCCCGCGATGCGGAGAAGCTGTCTCCCATTTACGCGAAGCTCGGACTCACGGTCGGTTGCGTAATCGCCAAGACCGAAGGGCAAGACAAGTCGAAGCGAGAGGGGAATTTCATTCTCGCCCAGGAAGACGATGATCGCCGGGATGCATACGCCTGCGACGTCACGTATGGAACGGCGAGTGAGATGGGTTTCGACTTTCTGCGGGATCGACTGCGACGCGGAGCCGGCGTGCAGGAACGGGCAGAGAAGCGGCAACCAGCCATCTTCGAAAAGACGGTCGGGCGTGAAGCCCCAGTGCAGCGAGGGCACTATTGCGCGTTGATCGACGAAGCTGACAGTATTCTCATTGATGAAGCCCGGACGCCGCTGATCATTGGGGTGATGCAGGCAAATCGGGAAGCGATGGTCAGCCTGTATCGCTGGTGTGCCGGGGCGATCCGGCATCTGGAGCCGGGCGTCGACTTCCTGTTCGATCCTCACAAACGCCGGGCTGATCTCACGGATCAAGGATGTCGCCGCGTCACACTGCTCGCGAAACCGGCTATCATCGATACGATCGACACAGAGCGGATCTATCAGCATGTCGAGAAGGCATTGATGGCCGCACTCGTGTTTGAACGCGACCGAGACTACGTGATCCACAAGGATGAAATCGTCATCGTGGATGAGGGGACCGGGCGCAAAATGGATGGACGGAAGTGGCAGGAGGGGCAACATCAGTCTGTGGAGGCGAAAGAACGACTCCCAATCACCGAGGTCACCTCGTCCGCTGCTCGGATCACCATTCAAACGTTGTTCCGCTATTACGAGCATCTTTCTGGGATGACCGGGACAGCGGTGCAAGCGCGCGGCGAGTTCTCGAAAGTGTATGGACTGAAGGTGACCGTGATCCCGACAAACCGCCCTTGCATTCGTCGCGGGATGGCGACGCGTGTCTTCCGCACACAGGACGCAAAACGCGAGGCGATTGTGGAGGAAATCGATCGCCTGGTTCGGGTGGGCCGGGCGGTGCTGGTGGGAACGCCGTCGGTCGAATCGTCAGAATCTTTGTCGGAGGCCCTCTTGGCGATTGGAGTCGAGCACGAGGTACTCAATGCCCGGTTCGATGCGCAGGAGGCAGACATCGTCTCGCGGGCGGGTACATCGGGTAAGGTCACGATCGCGACGAATATGGCGGGCCGCGGAACCGACATCCTGCTGGAAGAGCCGACTCGCAAAGCGGGGGGCTTGCATGTCATTGCCACGGAAATGCATACATCGCGGCGAATTGACCGGCAGTTGGTCGGTCGCGCTGCCCGGCAGGGGGATCCGGGGAGTTTTCAGTTCTTCCTGTCACTGGAGGATGAACTCTTTCGGGTCCTCAAGGTTGGAAAGCGAGAAAAGCTGATCAAACGGGCCTGGTCCGACCGAAAGGGTGAACTCAACTCTAGTTGGGAACGGTACTTCCGCAGGATTCAGCGAGGTTTGGAGAAGTTGCACACCAAGCAGCGGAAGCGGCTGCTGAAGTTTGAACGGGAGCAATCGAAGCGGTATCGCAAACTCGGATTGGACCCCTTCCTGGAGTTGGCCGAAGCCTAGGCGAAGCGGGATTGGCGAAATGCTGGTTCGCGACGGCTGTTTGACTGACGAAGTTCACCTGGTTGGCTACACTACGCCTTTCGCGGGATGGTCTGGAAGATCGACGCGTGCCTGTTTGGCCATGTTGTGCCGTGAGGAAATCCCCTCCGGCATACGGGGTTCCGTCGAAATCACATCTTGAGGTTGAACACGTTTTATGTCACGAGAACCGGTTCGCGTTGGGATTGTGGGGGCAGGTGCGAATACGCGTCTGCGGCACATTCCTGGATTGCGTGAGATCGACGGTGTCGAGATTGTTGGCGTCGTCAATCGCACGCCGGAGTCGACGTTGCGCGTCGCTCAGGAATTCAAGATCCCCCAAACGTTCGCGACGTGGCAGGAACTCGTAGCGTCTCCGGCAATCGACGCGGTCGTGATTGGCACCTGGCCAAACATGCACTGCGAAGTGACGTGTGCGGCGCTCGAGGCGGGTAAGCATGTGCTATGCGAAGCTCGCATGGCCCGCGATTTGGCCGAAGCACGGAAGATGCTGGCGGCGGCGAACGCCCATCCGAATCTGGTGGCTCAACTGGTGCCAAGCCCGTTCGGGCTCAAGTGCGGCCCAGCGGTCGAGGGACTGCTCAAGTCGTATTACATTGGCGATCTGCGTGAAGCTGTGGTGCTGGGGGCGAATGATCAATTCTGGGATTACAGCCTGCCAATTCACTGGCGTCAGGACACGGCGTTGAGCGGCAAGAACGTGCTGGCACTGGGCATTCTGCACGAGACGCTGATGCGCTGGCTCCCAGAACCGCAACAGGTGTTTGCGCAATCGGAGTTGTTTGAGCCGACACGGCCTCAGCCGAATCAGAACTGCTTTTCCGATGTCACCGTCCCAGATAGTGTGCAGGTGCTGGCGGAACTCAAAGGGGGTGTGCGGGCCATGTACCATATGAGTGGTGCCATTCTGTTCGGCCCAGGCATGCAGATTCACCTCTATGGAAGCCGCGGCACAATCAAGGTGCAGTTCCGTGGTGATGAAGAGATCGTGTTGACCGGTCGCGCTGGTGATCCCGAACTGCGTCCGCTGCAGGTCAGTCCCGAGGATCAGGGATGCTGGCAGGTGGAGCAAGATTTCGTGGCGGCGATTCGCGGTGAACTCAAGCAGGTCACGCTGACCGATTTTCAATCGGGGGTGGATTACATGGAGTTCACCGAGGCGGTCTCCTTGAGCGCTGAACGTCATGAAGCCATTTCGCTCCCGTTGGATGCATAGGTCATGTCCGCCGAACTGGCTCATGTCCGAATGCCATTTGGCCACGCGGGAAGTTTTACCGGAACCCTGCCGGCTCAACGGCTGTTTCTCAAGCATGAGGCCCCCGCAGCCTGTGGGGATCTCGACGCCTTGCTGACGAAGGCACTGACCTATTCGGCCGGTCTACCGGGCCTGAAACAGGCCGTTGTCCCCGATGATCAAGTCGTGATTGTCCTCGATCGGGACACGCCGCAGGGAGCGGCATTGGTGCAGGGAGTGTGGAATGTCCTGTCAGAGGCGGGAGTCTCACCGGAGCATCTTCACATTCTGCAACCAGCCTCACTGCAGCCACACAAACAAACGGATCCTCGCACACGATTGCCGGAGAAAGTTGCCGGTCAAGTCACCTGGACAGTTCACGATCCAACAGAAGCTGGCTTGTGCAATTACCTGGCGACGACCGCCGCCGGGGAACGAATCTATCTGAATCAGCATCTGCTCAATGCCGATTTGACGATCCTCATTGGCCCAGTCTTAGCCGATCCGTTGCTGGGATTCCGTGGAACCATGAGTGCGGTGTTTCCCGGACTGAGTGATACCGATGCGATGCGTCGGGGGATCGGTCAGGGGCACGAGGAACTCGGTGCGAATGACGTGCGCCCGCTCCGCATGCTCGTGGACGAGATTGGGTGGCTCCTGGGAACTCAGTTCTGCATCGGCGTAGTCCCGGGGCCTGGCGATACGGTGCATAATGTTTTCGCTGGCGCACCAGATGCTGTGTTGCGTCTTGGCGAACAGGCGGTCAGTGGCGGTTGGGGAGTGAATCTGGATCAACGTGTTGAGTTGGTCATTGCCGCTGTTGAGGCCGATGCCTCGGGGCATCACTGGGAACAGGTCGGCCGCGCAGCTGATGTCGCGCGGCGACTCGTGGAACAGGGAGGGCGAATCGTCCTGCTGACAGAATTGAACGAGCAACCTGGGCCGGGTTTACAATTGCTGCGTTCACAACGATCCGCCCGAGCGGCATTGCGCCCGCTGCGCGAGCAGAAGCCGCATGATGTCGTCATTGCCAGCCGCATCGCTCGGGCCGCCGATTGGGCACATGTTTCACTCGCCAGCTGCCTGCCGGACGACTTGGTTGAAGACCTCTTCTTGTCCCCCCTGCACGAGATGGCGGAGGTTCAGCGTTTGCTGGACACCGACGACGCTACGGCCCTGCTGGGGAGCGCGCAGCAGGTCTTTGTGTGCGGGTAGGAGTCAGAAATCAGGAGCGAGCCGGAACTGCCTGACAACTCAAGGCAGGCTCCCGACGCTGGACCGCACCTGCGCTGGACTGTCACAGCACTTTGGCGACAACCACGGTGACATCGTCCTGGGGCCATTGGCCATCGGCATGTGATCTCGAAATGTCGACCAGGTGTTTCACGATCTTCTCTGCGGGGAGATCGCTGATCGACCGAGCCGCCTGCAACAGAGCGGCCATCCGGAGTGGTTGTCCAGTTGGGGAACGAACTTCCCAGAGGCCGTCGGTGCAAATCAGGATTAGGTCGCCAGATTGCAGTGAGACCTGGACCGCACCATCGACCAGGAGTGCCTGTTCGAGTCCCAGCATCAACGCTCCACTCTTGAGTTCGACGTTGGTCCCGTCGTGTGAAAGCAAAATCGCATTCTGGCCAGCGCCGGAGTACGTGAGTGTGCGACTCTGTGCATTCAACTCGGCTAGAAAGGTCGTCACGAACTTGCCGATCTGCAAGTCTTCTGCCAGCACTTCATTGACTGCCACGAGAACATCGTCAATCGACTCATGCGTCTTCAGGCAACTCCGCAGATTGGCGCGGGCATTCACCATCAACATGGCTGCGGCCAGGTCGTGCCCGCAGGCATCGGCGACGATGAGTGCAAGACGATTCTCATCGCGGTAAATGAAATCGTAGTAGTCACCGCAGACGAGCTGCATCGGCAGCACGGTGCCCGCGATGTCAAAGCCAGGGAGATCGGGGTGCTGCCTGGGGTACAGGTGTCTTTGGACCGCCTGTGCCGCCTTCATGTCGCGCCGTTGCTGCCGCCGTTCGAGCCGCGCGGTGATGTCCCGAAACGTGAGTACCGCGCCAGCGACATCGGCTTCCAGATCGAGTGGCGTCGCCGAGTATTCCACCGGAACCGACCGACCGTCGGGCAACCAGAATCGATCTTCGACACAGGAGATTGTGGCCCGCAACTCAAGCACTTGCTGCAGGGGATTCTCCGCTGCTCCGCGCGGGTTGCCGGTCATGTCGAGCGACATGCTGGTTTCAAAGAATGCAACCCCCAGAAGTTCGTCCAGCGAGGCGCCGAGCATCGTTTGAGCCACTGGATTGAGGTAGACGATCTGGCCAGCGTCATCCAGCAGGACAACGCCATCGGCCACTGCGTTGAGGATGGCTTCGTTCCGCTGCCTCAACGTTTGCGCCGCCTGTTCGGCACGGACACGGAGGGTGATGTCCGTGGAAATCCCGGCCAGCGCCCTGATCTCGCCCCGTTCATCCCGTAATGGGAACTTGACAGAGACGTAATGGTGCGGACCATCGGTGTGCGGGGCGACTTCTTCGAACTGAACGGAACTCCCCAACCGCATCACCATGCGGTCGTTTTCCATGAAACGCTCGGCCAGTTCCGGTGTGGCCGCAAAGACTTCGGTGTCGACCCGACCGAGGACCTCTTCCCGCCTGAGATCGAAGATTTCTTCGTACTTGCGGTTAATGAATTCGTACCGTCCATCGACCGATTTGACGTAGATCACGGCTTGCGATCCATCCATCACGGCCTGCAGATCGTCATACCGGCGACGAAGATGGAACTCATTGTGAGAGTATTGGCGTCGCTCGACATCGAGGTGCTGACGCATCGCATCGACTTCCGCCTGCGAGGCCAGTGACCGGGCCTCGAACGCGGCTAATTGGGACTGAGCATCCTGGTGGGCCGCTCGCACGCTGCGATCGGCCTGCAAGGCTGTGCCCAGGATTCCCCCGAGCCAATGGCAGGTGGCCAGATCCGGTTGAGTGAGCGGTTCGGCATCGGTGGCCAGCACAATCGCTCCGACAACATGATCAGCGGTGTACAGTGGAATCCACAGACCGCTGGTGACCGGCGCATTGGCGGGGGGCACATGGTGGGGTGTCGCACAAAACTGAGCCGTGCCGCACTTGAGCCCCTCTTGCCAGTAGATTGGCCAATACCCGTGATCGATTAAGGCCGCTTGCTGAGCATCGACTCCGAAGGCATGAAACCGCCGATCGGTGTCGACATCGCCAATCAGTACGCAATTCGCCTGAAAAGTTTCCCGCAGTAGACTGCTCGCACGATAGAAGTTGTGCGGAACTGGATTCGCCAGCAAGGACTCCAGCAATGGTCCGCAGACCCGATGAATGGCATCAGTTCCAACCATGATGCAGCCCATTCCTGGTAAACGGCTTCCGATCAGGTGTCGGGATCGTGGCTGTTTCGCAGGCGAATTGATTGGCTTCGGCCCCATGAGACGGCCACACTTTGCTCTACTTCGATTATCCAGTTCTACTGCCGTGATGCAATGCCAAAGCATCCATCGAGGTCGTGATCGAGTGTGGTTTCTTCCCGCGCACCGTATCTGTGACTCCGTCGTGGAGTGCCCAGACGATCGGGATGCGGCGGTCCGCCAGGTTTGGAACCAAACAGGGGATCAAGGGCTGCTGATCCGTTCGTTCAGGTGGGGTGCGAGGAGTCTGACGGTTATCGCGAATATGAGGCGATTACGCTGAAGTTGTGGCGATGGCCCAAGTGGTGCGTTGTCGTGCGGGATGGCCTCAGATACACTGCGGGACTGCCTGTTTTTGGCCACAAGGGCGATGCTGATCGGCCAGTTGGTCAACACTGTTACGTTAAAGGTGTCTCATGCGTCACGTGCTCTCCGCCCTGGTGCAAAACCAGCCGGGTGTGTTGGCCCACATCTCCGGGATGTTGGCCTCGCGCGCGTTCAACATTGACAGTCTGGCGGTTGGTCCGACCGAGAATCCCGAGTTGTCCCGATTGACCTTCGTGGTGAATGGGAGCGATCGCGATCTGGATCAGGTCCGCAAGCAGTTGGAAAAGATTGTCACCATCGTCAAGGTGGTTGATTACTCCGGCACTGAGTTTGTCGAGCGGGACCTGATGCTCATCAAGGTACGGACGGAGCCGGGACGACGAAGCGAGGTCAAGGAACTGGTCGACATCTTCCGGGCCAAAATCGTCGACGTCAGTGCAGATCATGTGATGATCGAGATTGCCGGTCAGGAGCGGAAGATTGAGGCGTTCATTGAAGCCTGTCGCCCGTTCGGAATTCTCGAAATGGCCCGCACCGGTCGTATCGCGCTGGGACGCGTCGACACGATGACTGCCGCCATTGAAGTCGGCGATCCGACGCATATGACAGATGATGTCGA
>JAGQQB010000609.1 GCA_020426425.1 Planctomycetaceae bacterium
GTCCGCTGGTGGTATGGAAACCCTTGCGCGGCACCATTCTCGGGGCAGTAACGCACGAGAATCTGGCCGGTATCAAACAACCGTTCCGTTCGATATGCTCCTGTGACCGATTCTTGTTTGCGAAGGATGTGCCAGGTGTCGTCGTTAGCGCTGCGTGTGTAGATCCATCGCGCCGCCGCTCGACCAGTCCAATCGCTAACCGCAGATGAAGTCAGCAACTGCGAGGATGACGTAAGCCCCCTGGAGAACCATTGGAGACCAGCCTCGCCTTCGAGACGAGTCACGTGATCAATCGATCCGGTGGCCAGATCCAGGTCACAGACGAATGGCTCAACGTCATTGTCACCGCGAACACGACGGGAAATCGCACTCAATCGCAATCGAGTTTCATCCCAACTGAGTCCGCCAATGGGAGCTGAAACCGCGACGGACCTGGCCAACTTGGTATCGAATCGGTACTCCTCGCCAATACTGAAAACCGTGACACTTTGTGACCCTAGATCGGCGTCACGCATCACTCTGACCAACTGCCCACGACTCGGCAAGTACTCGACACAGACCAGTTCTCCCTTCTCCATTTCAACTGGACGTGGTATGTGTTGGTGCAGTTCGAGCGATGGGATCATTAGGAGGCTGATGTCACCCAGGTCGAATCCAACCAACAAGAAATCATTGAACCATGCGTTGTCCGCCCTAGCGGAATACGGCAAGCGGACAAATCCGGCGTCGGCAATTGCTCCAACACAAGGAAGATCAGCCGAACCTACAAATACCGAGTAGGGAGTTGCAAGCAGTTCAGGGGCAACGCTGGACCTCTCGCTGTCGTCAGCCTCACATACAGACTGAGAAATGCAGATTGAAGTCGCCAATGCACACAACAAAAGTAAACGCAATGGTCCAACCTTCCGCTCTAGTGTTGAGATGTATCAATAGGGTTTAACAATTCGAGTGGCTTCGTAGGAGGCATCGTGATTGGAGGCGTTGTCAGTGGCTGTGAGAACTTTGGAGCCACCGACTGGATTTGTCTTGTGATATCGGTCGCGGCTTCCGCAACCGTTGGTGGCGCCGGGTGCCACTGGCTACGCCAGTGTTTCCGATGCCGCCGTTCCATGGAAGATCATTTTCTTCACCGTCACGCTTCCGGCGCGATTCGATAGCGAATATCAATATCCGCGATGCGCACTGGCGTAGCCAGTGGCACCCTGCGTTCAGGCGCAAATGTGCGTGCGGCATGCGTGCGGCCGAAATGCCACCAGTTGATGCCTCACTACGCGTACAGCGACGAAACCGCTTCCGCTTTCACCAGTTCGCGGGGCTGGTTCAGGTGGTTGTAGACCACGGTATCTGGAGCGATGCCGAAGCTTTCGTAGATGGTGGCCAGCAGTTCGCCAGGATGCACCGGGTTGCTGATGGGGGCTGAGGCGGTCTGGTCGCTCTTGCCGTGGATGTAACCCCGCTTAATCCCGGCACCGGCGACGAGGGCGGTGTAGCAGTACGGCCAGTGGTCGCGGCCATCGTCGCTGTTGCCATTGCCAGAGGTCGACACGCCGCGTTGTGGGCTGCGTCCAAATTCCCCGACGGCGACCACCAGTGTCTCATCCAACAGGCCGCGGTCATCGAGGTCACTGATCAGGGCCGAGAGACCCTGATCGAGCATGGGGGCGGACTGGTTCTTCATCCGGTTGGACAGACCGGAGTGGACGTCCCAGGAGTGATTGTCGCTATTGGCGACCTTGGGCCACACGAGTTCGACGACGCGCGTTCCGGCTTCCACCAGTCGGCGAGCGAGCAACGCGGACTGACCGAAGGTGTTGCGACCGTACTTCTCCCGCATCTCGCGACTCTCCTGTTCGATGGCGAACGCATCGCGGGCGCGGCCGGAGGCGATCAGGGAGAGGGCTTGATCGTAGTATTCGTTGAGGTTGTAGTTCTTCACCGCGCGATCAATCTCGGGCATGCCGGCGTTGATCACTTCGCGCAGT
>JAGQQB010000610.1 GCA_020426425.1 Planctomycetaceae bacterium
CCGGGTCGTACAGATCGAGTTTCCCTTCGGCGATCGCCAGTCCGACCGCCGTGGACGTGAAACTCTTGCTCAGCGAATAGAGCACATGCGGCTTCTCGGCGGACTCCGGCCCCCACCAACCTTCCGCCACCACCTGCCCATGCCGCAGCAGCATCACGCTATGGGCGGTATCGACATGCTCATCCAGGGCAGCCACGAACGCCTGCAGTTGGGCGGAATCGATCCCTTGCGACTCGGGAGTCGCTCGCGGAAGAGCAGGGGCCTGGGCGAGAAGTGTGCTGGGGATCAGGCAGAGCAGGGCGAGCAGCGGTTGTTTCATCGTCGACCTTACGCATTGAGGGCAGGGAGGTTGGGACGCAACGGGCATCGTGCCGTGAGACTGAGCCTGCTGTCAACCAATGACCCGTTCTGCGCGCCTGCTGCGGGCTTCCGAACTTTTTCCAAACTTTCCGGAAGACTCGCCAACGGCGTGCGTTCTCCCTGGTGAAGCGTCTGAGTGAGACGCAACACAGCAACCTCAATCGAAAAGGAACTTAGTCATGCGTCACCTGTTCAACTACAAGCCTGTTCTGGCCGCTGCTCTCGTGTTGGGTGGAATGAGCCTCGCCTCGGCCAATGTGGAGGCATCGGATTGCCATCAGCCCCGGTGCTACTGGAAGACGGTCACCGTGATCGAATGTGTCGAACGCCCGGTCGTGAAGTACGTCACCAAGTACGATCACTGCGGCAAGCCGTACCTGGACAAGGTGATCGTGATGAAGACCATGCATGTCCCAGTGCAGAAGCGGGTTTGGGTATGCGAGTAGGTCAGGGGGCGGGGGTCAGGTGTCAGGGATTAGGGGGTTAAGGGTGAGCGGGACGTTAATCTCAACCCTGGTCCCAGACCCCCGACACCTGATCCCTCCCGCAGCCGTTTGTGCGACCACTCACCACCGGCTAACCTGCCTGCATGCGAGCCTTGGAAATTACTACTGACCCATTGGCGGAACTGGCAGGGCGGTTTCGTCAGGGAGACCGTGCGGCGTTTCAGGAACTGCATCGGCAGATCAATCCTGGTCTGGAAGCGTTTCTGGCCGCCCGGGCGAAGGGGCGTGTGGAAGCGAGTGATCTCGCCCAGGAAGTCTGGCTGAAAGCCTGGAACGCCCGGGAGAAATGGACTGAAGGGCACTTCCGAGGATGGATCTTTCAAATTGCCCGAAACCGGTTGCTCGATGAGTATCGACGACAGGGGAGCCGCCCGGCGTCGCAAATGCCGGAAGAAATGGAAATCGTGCAGCGCATTGTCGACGATCAGTCGGAACGGATCGATGCGCTGCGGGGCTGTTTGGAACATGTGGGTGGAAGTTTTGTGCAGGTGCTCAAACTTCAATTGGAAGGGAGCAGCACCGAAGAGATCGCGTCGCTGCTGAACATTTCGCCAGCGACGGTTTACACCAAAGCGAGTCGAGGTCGCGATGAACTGCGCGACTGTGTTGAACGGAAACTGTCATGAGCCTCGTCCTGTCCACCATCCCTGAGCAGCCTGCCGACTGGCCTGAGTGGCTGGAGCAGGAACTGGTCGGTCAGCGGCTCGCTGAACTGATCGCCGAACTGCAAACGATTCACGGCGCGACGGCGGAAGCCCCGCTCTCGCTGTCACAGATCTGCGGTGATCAACTGGCCGATGTCGCGGAGCGGGGACTACAAGTGCTCTCGCCGCAGCAGATGCAGCAACTTCTCAAGTCACCAGCGGCACTACTGGAGTTGCAGGAGCATGTGCTGATTGAAGGGGGCGCATACTGGCTGACGAAGTCGCAACAACAACAGGCGGACTGGCAACAGCACGATGCCTGGGAGGCCGTCGCAGCTCAGGTGTCGCAAGCTGGACGTGGTGGCAACGCCGGTACATCGCGACGCAGTACGTTGATGGTTCTCGCCGGACTGGCAGCGGCACTGGTGCTCGGCTTGACCGTCTGGCTATCACAACCGGG
>JAGQQB010000611.1 GCA_020426425.1 Planctomycetaceae bacterium
TGCTGGAAGGACTCCAGCAGGCCTTGATTTATTGGCAAGATGCACAGATTCGCGACAATCCGAAAAAAGTGAACATTTTTCCTGACCTACCCAGGTTGACAAATCGACACATTGGCATATGTTCCCCCTGTCATGGCTTTGATGGTGAATGACAGGAGGGCAAGTTGGCGTTGCGAGCGGGTCATGGGGTTCTCTTGGGGCAGTGGGCTTGTACGGCAAGCGGGACACTTCCCCAAAATCAGCGCCTTGATTCCGTCTCTGTGACAACAACTGAGACTTCTCAGTTTGCCACGGGCTGGTTTCTAACCTGAAAACGGAGGTTTGGTATGCGGATGGGATGTCGATTTGTTGTGGCTGCACTGGTGATTGCTTTGAGCATGACGAGTGACGCCGAAGCACGCCGGTTTGGCTCCAGTGGTTCCTCGGGCAGTTCGGGATCGAGCGGCTCCTGGGGCAGCTCGGGGTCGAGCGGCAGTTCCGGATCGCGCGGCAGCTCGGGGTCACGTGGCAGCTCGGGTTCGCGTGGTAGCTCAGGCTCGAGTGGCAGCTCGGGCTCACGCGGCAGTCGTGGTTCGCACGGCTCGTCGGGTTCCAGCGGTGGATCCTATGGTTCACATGGTTCGAGTGGCGGCGTTGTTTACCATAGCGTCAGCAGCTGCCCAACCTGCACAACCTCGACCACAACCACCACGACCGTGCCGGCGAATTGCCCGAACGGTCAGTGCGTGAAGCCAGCCGAATCGGCCAGTGTCCAGACTTCGGGCAAGGCTCAGATCGTGCTGCATGTGCCGGCCGATGCGGACGTCTACCTGGTTGGCCAGAAGATGACGACCGCCGGTGAACTGCGGACGTTCAACTCGCCTGTTCTGGAAGCAGGGAAGACGTTTGGCTACCCAATTCGCGTTGAACTCCAGCACGAAGGCAAGACCTTCAAGGCTGAAGGCAAGCAGTTGGTTCGCTCCGGCGATCATGTGGAAATCAAGGTCGCGTTCGACAAGGAACTGGGCATGCTGTCCATGGTCCAAGTCGAAGGCCAGGCTTCCGTGCTGGAACTGGTTCAGCTGGCACCTGCCAGCGATCTGGTTGCTCAGAACTAGTCGTTGACAGTTCCTGTCAAGGATGATCCGGGAATGGCACGGGAGACTGGTCCTCCCCTTCCGTGCCATTCCACTTTCTTTCCCGAAGAACTGGTTGCGACTGGACCGGGCGATCTGCGACACTCAATTGGTTCCAGACAGGTCCCCAGCCGTTATCGCCTCCCAGTTTCCCTCCTCATAGCAGCCCGCCACGTTCTCATGTCAGCAGAAGTTGCGGATACCACCCATCCAGAAGCCATCCCCAAGCCGCGCCATTGGAGCGTCTGGTGGAAGTGCGGAGTGAGCCTCTGGCTGCTGTATCACTTCACTGGGCTGATGGTTTCGCCGGCCTCGATTCCGCCGTCATCGCAGCTCGTGCGTGATTCCTGGCTGGTGTTTGGTCCCTACCTGCAGTTCATTTACATGAACCAGGGACATCACTTCTTCGCGCCAGACCCTGGTGCGAGCACCTTGATTCGCTATACCGTCGAAAAGGCGGACGGTACGACCGTTGAGGGACGGATTCCTGATCGGCGGATCGAACCACGACTGCTGTACCATCGGCATTTCATGATGACGGAATCGGTCGCCGCGTTTGAGGAGGATCGCCGCTTTCAGCCGCTGCTGGTGCAGGCGCTGGCCCGACAGCTTTGTCGTGAGCATGACGGGGTCGCAATCAGCGTTTCCCGTGTGACCCATTTGCTGCCCACAATGGAGTGGTTTCGGGCGGGGGAAAGGATTGATGATCCTTCCCTGTACGAAGAACAACCATTAGGGCGATACGAATGGGCAGACTTCTAGATTCCAACTCCTGCGCGACTCCGACGGAGCCCGGCCCGAACGATGAATCATCTGGTTTGCCGGACCAGGGGAGTGGCCTT
>JAGQQB010000612.1 GCA_020426425.1 Planctomycetaceae bacterium
AATCCGAAACTCGAAACAAATTCAAAATCCGAAGGACCAAAACGCCATCGGCGACGAGTCAGGTTCACAAACAACGCCGTTTCGGATTTGGTCCTTCTGATTCGTTTCGGATTTCGTGCTGTGGATTTCGGGTTTCTGGCCAGCTACGCCTTCTCAAACCCCCGCACTCCCCCCTCGGTGCTGCTGCCGAACTGGTCGATCTCGAGGCCCATGTGCTGGCCGAGCGAGACGAAGAGATTCGACAGCGGCGTGTTGTCCTGCTGATCGTGGGCCACATGCGTGCCGTGTTGGAACCCGCCGCCCGCAACGATGACCGGAACGTTGTGCCAGTCGTGGCTGCTGGCGTTGCCGAGATTCGAGCCGAACAGGACGGCGGTGTGATCGAGGAGCGACCGCCCTTGTTCGTCGATCGATTTGAGCTTGCTGAGGAACTGGTTGAACGCAGCGAACTCGGCCTCTTCGATGACTTTCAGTTCGTCGATCTTCTCCGGATCTTTGCCGTGGTGCGAGAGGTTGTGCCAGTCGTTGCTGACGCCGGGGATCGTTGGCACCGCATTCATCCCGCTGAGTTGGAACGTGACCGTCCGGGTGGAATCGGTCTGCAGCGCCAAGGCGATCATGTCGTACATCAACTGCTGCTTGCCGATGGCGTCGTTCTTGTCCTGAATGTCTTTGGGCTGCTCGGTGTCGACGTGTGGTTTGGGACGCTGAACCCAGCCTTCCGATTGTTGCAGTCGAACTTCGAGGTCCCGAACGGCGGCCAGATACTCGTCGAGCTTGCGACGATCACTGGGACTGAGATCACGTTCCAGGCGATTGGCGTCACCCTGCACGGTATCGAGAATGCTGCGTCCCCGCTGCAACTGACGCATCTCAGCGGCGACTTCCTGCTCGCTGCCATCGATGAATAACAACTTGAACAGTCGTGCCGGCGATGTCTCCCCGGGAATCTCGACGCCACTGGACGTCCACGACATTGACCGTCCACTGGTCGAGAGCACCAGTGACGGAAATCGCGTGTGGATGCCAATCTCGTTGGCGATCTGTTGATCGAGTGAGATCGTGTTGCGGAAGCCTGCCAGACCAGGACGCCTGGCGGCGGTCAGCCATGTCAGTTCCGATGCGTGCCCGTTGTTCCCTTGTTGTTCAGGATGGCACAATCCCGAAAGCACCGTGAAGTCTTGTCGATGCTGCTCCAGCATCTTCAGGTACGGCGTCAGTTCATAATCCGCCCCAGCCTGTTGCGGAAACAGAAACGGCGTATGGAACCCCAGCGTCGCGCAGGCGGCGACGAAGCGCTTCGGCGTCTGCCCGCTGGCTCCATCGGCGGCGAAAGTGGACTGTCGACCAAACGTCGCCTCCATCGCTTCGAGCAACGGCAACCCGAGCACCGCCGCCCCGGCTCCGCGCAGAAACCGACGGCGATTCAATGGGGTGTGTGGTGTGCGCAGGCGCGACATAAACGTAACCTCGCCAGAGGGTGATGACAGGACAGTCACCCAATCGTACCACGAAAGCGGTACGGGAGACATCTGAAAAGGCAGGACGATGCTTGCATCGCGGAAGCAGACCATGCCTGCCCCATCGTCGTTGATCGCTCCGCGATCAAACGTCGTGACACCAGTCGACGTGCCGCAGTTCAAACACCGCCGGGGCACGCGGGTCGTTGGGGAACGCTTGGATTGAACTCATGGCCATGTGACCGCGCGGCGTTTGATCGCGGAGCGATCAACGACTATGGGCAGAACCGCAGAGCGATTCACACTAAGCCGCTTCTTCGGCCATCTCGCGGAGCACATCGGCAATGATGCCGCAGCCGTTATCGACTTCGTCTGCGGTCACATTCAGCGGCGGCAGCAGCCGGACGACGGTGTCGTGCGTGGCGTTGATCAACAGGCCGCGCAATTCCAGCACGACGAGCTGGTCGAGACGCTGGAAGTGCCGCCGGCCAAG
>JAGQQB010000613.1 GCA_020426425.1 Planctomycetaceae bacterium
GTCGCGATTGGCTCACGCATCCATGGGCGCAGTCTGCTCCAGGAGGTTCCTGATGGAGCAGAGGTTCACTTTCTTCCGGCGGTCGGAGGAGGGTAGGGGGATGGACAACCCGAAATCCGAAACCCGCAGCAAATCCAACGGACCCAAATACAAATCGGTTTGTCGTACGACTGACGATGGGTGTGGGCCAGCTTCGAAGTTCCAGTTTCGTTCAATGCCCGTGATCGTGATCATGTGAATGCCCATGATCGTGGTCGTGCGAATGCCCGTGGTCATGGTCGTGCGAATGCCCGTGATCTTGGCTGGTCGCGGCAGATGGACCTGACACGGGTCGTTCTGGCTGACATTCGGGCTGTTGTGTCACAAATGCGGACTCGGCCGCGCGATAGACTTCGCGAAGAGAGCAACCGGTCGCTTGGGCCAGATCAGCACAGGCGGCGAATTCGGGGCTGAACGTCGGCACGCCGGATGCCTGCCAGGCAACCTTGCCAAGCACGGGACCGAAGGAGGTCAGCACCGTGTGGGGTTGTCGCGCCCTGGTACTGCGGACGAGCCGCTGGCGACGGATGCCGAGTGTTTCCGTTTCGCGGTAGATGATCTCTTCCAGTGCTGCTCGTCTTTCTTCTGTACAGAGCACGCTCAAGACCACGGCTGGCCGGTCCTTCTTCATCTGAATCGCGGTGGTGTACGCATCGAGTGCGCCGGTGGCGAGCAATAACTGTTTGACATAGCCGAGCACTTCGCCGGTCACATCATCGAGGTTGGTTTCCAGCAGCAGCACTTCCTCGTCAGCGTCGGCGCGATGTGATGTGCCCAGGAACATGCGCAGGACGTTTGCCCGCAGCGGGAAGGTCATGGTGCCAGCTCCGTATCCCACCCGCTCGATCGTCATCGCGGGCAGCGGGCCGAAGCGATCAGCCAGCGTCTTTACAATCGCCGCACCAGTCGGAGTCGTGAGTTCCGCTTCGATGGGAACATCCACCAGTGGAATCCCTTTGAGTAGTTCTGCGGTCCCCGGCGCCGGTACGGTACAGATACCGTGATCAATACGAATCTGTCCCCGTCCTGTTGGCAACGGACTGCAGACGATTTCGTCGGCATCGAGCAGATCGAAGCCAATCGCCGCGCCGACGATGTCGACGATGGAATCAATCGCGCCGACTTCGTGAAAGTGAATCTGTTCGAGGGTGCTGCCGTGGACTCGGGATTCCGCCTGCGCGACCGCCAGGAAGATGCGCTTCGCCAAGTCGCGTTGGCGGTCGGTCAACGCAGACGCCTGATCAAGCAAGGCGACGATGTCGCTATAGTGCCGATGGGCATGCTGCTCAGGATGCTCGATGCGAATGTGCTGGGCTCGAAAGCCACCCTTGATGACTTCGTTGACGTGCAACGTCACTCCGGGCAGACCGAGTGAGTCGATCCCGCGACGCAGCACATCGAGATCAACGCCGAGATCGATCAGCGCCCCGAGCGTCATGTCGCCGCTGATGCCGGTGGAACAGTCGAGATACAGGGTTTTCGGCATCGCAGGCCGCCTTCACGTGGAGAATCAAGACAGGAAATGTGTTACCGGGTTGGTGCCGCGGCGACGTCACGGGATGTCGAAAAGTCGTGGTTGAAATCTGCGTCTCGCTCGGCGGTTCCAATGGACTCGGCACGATTCAGAGAATCGTGCGACACTCGTTCACGCCCGACGGATCACGACCAACTCGTCAAACGCCAAAGTACTCGCGATACCACTCCACAAATCGCGCGACACCGGTTTCAATCGAGGTGTCCGGCTTGAAGCCAACGTCTTGGATCAACGCGTCGACATCGGCACAGGTGGCGGGGACATCGCCCGGCTGCAGGGGAAGCATGTTCTTTTTCGCCGTCTTTCCAAGACACTTCTCCAACGTCTCGATCATCGTCATCAGCTTGACCGGAGAGTTATTGCCGATGTTGT
>JAGQQB010000614.1 GCA_020426425.1 Planctomycetaceae bacterium
TGAATGATCCTCTGGTCTGGCTCCTTACCCTTGTGGTGACATGTCGTTGAATTCCGCTGCTGTTGAGTCGCTGCGCTGGCAGAAGTTCTCGGTCCTGGATGACGGGTTCGTCTGTCTGGTCGACTGCATGGGTGACGATGGGGCTGTGGTGCAGGCGGCCCGGGTGAGTTACGGGGCCGGGACGAAGAAGGTGTCGGACGACCGGTCACTCATTCGGTATTTGCTGCGGCATCGGCACACGACGCCGTTCGAAATGGCGGAAGTGAAGTTTCTGGTTCGTGTCCCGATGGATTGCTGGCGGCAGTGGATTCGGCATCGGACCGCGAATGTGAATGAGTACAGCACGCGGTATTCCGTCGCGATCGATTCCGCCCAGACGACGCCGCCGGAGGAATGGCGGACACAGGCGGCAAACAATCGGCAAGGCAGTGGCGATCCTCTCTCGCCGGAGCAGGGGCAAGCGCTGACGGAGGCAGAGCAGGAGTTTCAGACTGCCGCCCGCAAACTGTATCAGGAGCGGATCGACCAAGGGGTCGCCCGCGAACAGGCGCGCAAAGACTTGCCGCTGTGTACCTACACCGAGGCGTACTGGAAGATCGACTTACACAACTTGCTGCACTTCCTCGCGCTGAGGATGGATTCCCACGCCCAATGGGAGATTCGTCAGTACGCCACGACGATTGGCGAACAGATTGTGAAACCGCTGTTCCCCATGGTCTGGGAGGCGTTCGAGGACTACCGTCGTCAGGCAATGTTCCTCACGCGGCTTGATATTGAAACCGTGCAGACACTGCAGCGTGAGGCCGCGGCGGCAGCGTTGGCACCGCCATTTTCGACTGAGTTCTTCCTGCAACATCAGCATGTGGACTGGAAGGAATTGACCCGCAGTCGCGAACGAGACGAGTGCCTCAGCAAGCTGCAACGACTGGGAATCGTGCAAAGCTAGGCGCGGCCAATCCCGGCGAGCCGGGAGCGTCAGCTCTCGGGCCACAACAGCGGGTCAGGCTGCGTCTCCACATTGAATCCGATTTGCAGCCATCGCCTCGTGACCTCATCACCCCGGAGTTTGCTCATGTCGTTGTTTCAGCGGTCTGTCTGTGTGCTGGTGCTGTGCGCCTGGTCTGGCTTTGCATGGGCTGAGCGGGATCCGATCTGGTTGACGCATGGCCCCATGTTGGGACAGCCTACGGCCCAGTCGGTCAAAGTCTGGGGACGCACCTCAGATGCGGGCGAATTCGAGGTGCATTACGGGACGCAGGCAGATCGGCTCGATCAGGTCAGCACGCCAGCGACGACGCGGCTTGAAGATGACAACACCGGCGTCGTCCTGCTGCAGCAGCTGACGCCCGACACGAGGTATCACTACCAGATCTGGGTGAATGGTCGCCCGCATGGACTGCCAGGGAGCTTTCGCACGTTGCCATCGGCGGATGTTGTCCGGAATGCCGAATACAATCCGCGTGGTTTGTTCAACTTCCGGTTCGAGATCGGTTCCTGCGCGAATCAGAATCCGTTGCATGGGGTAGGACATCGGTTGCCGACGTACGAGTACCTGAACCGCGACTGGGCGGAGAAGGTGCATTTCCACATCATGAACGGCGATTGGCTGTATGAGGAGCTGCGTGAGTATCCCCCCGAGGCATGGCGGCTGACGCAGGGGATTGACGCGCTCCCCAAGAACGTTGAGGTCATGCCGACAATCGTGGGCGTGTGGGAGAACTACAAACTCTATTTGTCACGCGGCGTGGAACTCGCGAAGTGGCACCGCCATGTCCCCAGTATGTTCACATTCGATGATCATGAACTGGTCAACGACATTTGGGGTTCGTCGGAGGCGGGGAAACGACATCGACGCACGGTGTTTCGCGACATTGGGACCTCGGCCTGGGATGACTATCTCGGCTGGGCGAATCCGCTGGAGCATCCCATCGCCATTCATTACGGAC
>JAGQQB010000615.1 GCA_020426425.1 Planctomycetaceae bacterium
ATACAACTCCATTATGACGAAAGCCCTCGCCGACCGACTCGCCGAGGCATTTGCAGAGTATCTGCATCATTACGCTCGCACAGAGGTCTGGGGCTACGAGCAGCCCCAATCGCTCGATAACGTGCAACTCATCGACGAACAGTATCGCGGCATCCGGCCCGCCTTCGGCTATCCAGCCTGTCCCGACCATCTCCCCAAGGAGACGCTCTGGAAGCTGCTCGATCCCGAGGGACACGCCGGGATCAAACTCACAGAAAGCTACGCCATGTGGCCCGCCGCCTCCGTCAGCGGCCTCTACTTCGCCCATCCCGAAAGCCGCTACTTCGCTGTTGACATGGTCACCAAGGATCAGGTCGAGTCATACGCCCAGCGCAGCGGCAAGACCGTGGAACAAATCGAACGCTGGCTGGCGCCGAATCTGGGGTATTGAGTCTCGGACAAGGGGCGCGGGAGGTAAGCGGTTTGCCAGCGAATGCGGTCAGCAGCGTCCCTCGAAAAACACCGCCACCGATTCGGAAGCCGTGCCCCCATTCATCAGCCGTCGCCCGCGTGTTCGCGCGTGTTCATTTCCCACTGCCAACGAGTGACAAGTGTTGGCCGGCTCGTGTACTCTGTTTGGATCGGAGTTTGAAGTATGCCGAGATTGGTAATAACTCTCTCAACCAGGGGCGAAGATGACGATCGAGTTTCAATGCGGCGAGTGCGGGCGCACGTTGCGGACGGCGGATGACAAGGCTGGTCGGCGCTGCAAATGTCCCGAGTGCGGAACCATTCTCGATGTCCCCGCCGAGTCAGCTGGCGAATCCCCCGGCGTGTATGACGCAGAGGAGATTCCATTCGTCGCAGGAGAATCCGGCACCCCGACCGACGAAGACCGGCGAATCTGCCCCGCTTGTGGTGAGGAGATTAGCGTTCGGGCCACTGAGTGCCGGCATTGCGGTGAGGACTTAGTGGGAGACGCCTCCGGTCGAGGGCGACGCAAACGCTCGCGCGGCGGTTGGCAGCCAACCGTGATCGATGCCGGTGAAGTAGTCTCAGTCGCTTGGGAGCGATTCAAGGATCAGATGGGCGTGGCAATCGGGCTGATCGTCGTGGGGGGCATGGTGAACATGATGGCCAGCATGCCCCAAAACGTACTTGGGCAAATGCTGGAGAATGGTGCGGTTGGACGGGACATGCTGCCCGTCGTCATTGTCATGCAGCTCGGGTTTGTCGCGCTAGGATTCGTCGTGCAGTCATGGCTGAGTGTGGGCACGGCGATTGCCATGTTGAAAATCTCCCGTGGTCAGGCGGCTCGCATTGAAGACCTGTTTACCGGCGGCCCCTACCTGCTTCGCATGATGGGCAACTCCATCGTCTTTGGTCTGGGCATGGTTATCGGTCTGCTGTTGCTGGTTGTCCCGGGGATCCTGTTTGTCTTGACCTTCTGGCCGTTCCTCTACGTCCTTGTCGACCGCGATGAACGCGGGCTCGATCCGCTGTTCTTGTCGCGGGAAATCACCAGTGGCAATTGGGGATCGATCTTTCTGCTATGCGTAATTAGCGTTGTCGTGAACTTCCTGGGCCTAATGTGCCTGTGCGTAGGGATGCTGTTCACGGTTCCACTGACATACCTGTATTTTGGAGTCGCCTACGACATGATGACCGGCGGATCCGGCGGCAGCCGCTCTCGACGAAGATCGCCCGACTTTGATGACGAGTAAATTCGAACACGGGCGTCAGGAGTCGCCGCGTCATGCGACAGGGCGGCGGGCAACACCGAACGGCGTTGGAGAGCGTGTGCGTTCCGTGATCGCGGAAGCACCCGTGGTGCAGGTGAAGACGCCTACTGACCGTGGTCTCCGCCGGGTGCCACTGCTGGACAAGCCCAATCCTGTTCGGCACATTTGTTGTTCTGTGGTGACGATGGCTTTGGGGGAGAGTCTGTGGGAGGTCGAATCTGT
>JAGQQB010000616.1 GCA_020426425.1 Planctomycetaceae bacterium
CGGTTCCTCGCATCGACGCCTTGCCCAGGGCCAAGACGCCGTTGTTGCAGTTGCCGGACAACTGCCGGGTGCCGTTGCTTTCGCAATTTGATGGCGGCGCGTCAGGATGCGATTTGCGCATGGCGTGGAATCCAGCGGGCTTGGCGATTGCCGTTGCAGTGACAGGGAAATCGAAGGCACCGATCTGTCATGCGGACGATCCCGATCGTTCCGACTCGGTTCGGCTCTGGCTCGATACGCGCGACACGCGCACGATCCATCGGGCCTCAAGGTTTTGTCATCACTTCGTACTGATGCCAACTGGCGGAGGAGGTGGCGGTGATCCGTGCGCGGTTCAACTTCCCGTTGCCCGCGCGGCGGAAGATGCACCAGAGATCGATGTTGACGATCTGCTCTTGGAGGCGACCGCGACAAAGTCCGGCTGGTCGGTCTCGGCCTGGTTCCCGGCGGCGACGTTGCATGGGTACGATCCTCTGGGCGTCGGTCGGCTGGGGTTCTCGCTGCACGTACGTGATCTGCAATTGGGCCACATGTACTACTCTGTCGGCGAGGACTTCCCGATCTCCGCCGATCCTTCACTGTGGGCATCGCTAGTGCTCACGGCTGAGGACTGACTGCTGGGGTATCGGCGATGAATCTTGAGTCCGAGCAACGTTTCGTCATTCTGGCCCATGATCAGCCTGTCCCGCACTACGACCTGATGTTGCAGTGGCACGGAGTGCTGTGGACTTGGAGAATCGACACTTTGCCGACGAACGAACATCTGCCTTGCGAATTGCTGGGTGAACGTCTCGCTGATCACCGTTTGCACTACCTGGACTACGAAGGTCCGGTGAGTCGCGGTCGGGGAACCGTGCAACGCCACGAACGCGGGGCATTGCACTGGCTGGAGAGCGGCATGGGCAAAGGCCGGGTACGCTTGATCGGCGACAAATTGCAGGGGGAGCTGCACTGGGAAGAGAGCTCTGAGGGAACATTGCTGCGGTTTGCCCCATTGGATGTGGGACCGTGTGACGCAGTGGTCTGAACCGGGCGCATGATCACGACGGATTCGTGATACAGCGGCAAACTCAGATGTACCGAATTAGGATCGGGACCGTTCCAACCGTTTGACCCATTGGTCTGTGCCCCCCTACAGTTCCCGCTTCACGCCAAAGGACACATGCCATGAAGATTACCGGGATCAAGGTCTATCAGGTCGACCTGCCGCTCCATGAGGGGAACTACAGTTGGTCGGAGGGGAAGAGTGTCGATGTCTTTGATTCGACGGTCGTGCAGGTCGAGACCGATTCGTCGATCGTGGGATATGGCGAAGTCTGTCCGCTGGGACCGGTGTATCTGCCTGCCTATGCCGCCGGAGTGCGGGCGGGGATTCAGGAACTCGGACCACAGTTGCTGGGCGAAGATCCGACGCAGCTGTTGGCCCTCAACCGCACGATGGACCGGGTGCTCAAGGGGCATCCTTACGTGAAGTCGGGGATTGATATCGCCTGCTGGGACATCCTGGGGAAGGTGGCGGAGTTGCCCATCACGACGCTGCTGGGGGGGCGATACGGGGACGACTTCGTGCTGTATCGCGCGATCTCGCAACGTCCTCCGGCCGAGATGGCGGAGAACGTGGCGAGCTATCGGGCCGAGGGGTATCGCCGATTTCAGCTCAAGGTCGGCGGTCGCCCCGAGGACGACATCGAACGGATTCGCGCTGCACGCGCCGTACTGCAGCCTGAGGACAAACTCGTTGCCGATGCAAACACCGGTTGGCTGATGCACGAAGCATTGCGGGTGGTCAATGCGGTGGGCGATATCGACGTCTACATCGAACAACCCTGCGCGACGTATCAGCAATGCCTCACGGTGCGTGAGCACACGCAATTGCCATTCGTACTCGACGAGGTGATCGACTCGGTCGATGCGATCTTGCGCGGGGCG
>JAGQQB010000617.1 GCA_020426425.1 Planctomycetaceae bacterium
CCATGCGAACCCTCCTTGGTTGTAGCGGGTCCCACTTCCTTGTGAGACCAGTGCTGCTTCCTCTCAGCGCTGCGGCATGGTCCGCGGAATCGTGAATATTTACAAGCCCGATCCAGTCGCGATTTTCGACCTACCGGTTCTGGGCTAGAATGTGCCGTTTTCGTGGAAACTCAATGGTGAAAGCAGATAAGCATGGCGAAACGCCGGATTTTGGTCACCGCTGCCTTGCCCTACGCCAACGGGCCAATTCACCTGGGCCACCTGGTTGAATACATCCAGGCTGACATCTGGGTGCGATTTCAACGACTACGTGGCCACCAGTGCATTTACATCTGCGCTGACGATACACACGGCACGGCGATCATGATTCGGGCGCAGCAAGAAGGTCGCAGCGAAACCGAACTGATCGCCGAGATGCAGGCGCAGCACGAGCAGGACTTTGCCGCGTTTGGCATCCTGTTCGACAACTACGGCAGCACGAATAGCGAGGAGAATCGCCAGCTGTGCGAGGAATTCTGGTCGGCGATCCGCGCCGCGGGACTCGTCAAGCAGCAGGATGTCGAACAGCTCTACGACGTGGAAGCCGGCACGTTCCTGGCGGATCGCTTCGTCCGTGGTACCTGCCCCAACCCCGCTTGCGGCGCGCCAAATCAGCCGGGCGATAACTGCAGTGTGTGTGGCAGCACCTACACGCCCGCGGAACTGCGGGATCCGCGGAGTACACTCACGGGTTCGACGCCGGAGATCCGTACAGCACCTCACCTCTTCATCGAGCTGGAACAACTGCACGATTTCCTTGAGACATGGACTCAGACGCCGGGCCACCTGCAACCAGAAACTGCCAACTACCTGAAAGGCCATTTTCTGGGCGACCCACAATCAAAAGAAGGACGCAAGACCCTCAAGGATTGGGACATCTCGCGACCCGCGCCGTACTTCGGCTTTGAGATTCCCGACAGCCCTGGGAATTACTGGTACGTCTGGTTCGACGCCCCGATTGGCTACATGGCCTCCACGATACAGTGGTGCCAGCGACAGGGTGAAGCGTTCGAAACGTGGTGGAAAGACGAAGGCACCGAGATCCATCATTTCATTGGCAAAGACATCACCTACTTCCATACGCTGTTTTGGCCGGGCATCCTGAAGACGGCGGAACTCTCGCTCCCGACCAAAGTCCACATTCACGGCTTCTTGAACGTGAATGGGGAGAAGATGAGCAAGTCGAAAGGGACGTTCGTCACGGCGGCGACGTACGCCAACCATCTCGATCCGGCTTACTTCCGCTACTTCATCGCATCCAAGCTCTCGTCGCGTGTCGACGATATCGATCTGAACCTCGACGAGTTCAAAGCCAAGGTTGATAGCGATCTCGTCGGCAAGGTGGTGAACATCGCCAGCCGGACAGCGAAGTTCGTCGCCGGGCAGAATCTGTGCGAAACCTATCCTGACGATGGCGGCCTGTTCACCGCTGGCGCGAGCCTCGCTGACAAACTCGCCGAGTTGTACGAGAACTGCGACTACTCTCATGCAGTACGCGAGATCATGGCGTTTGCTGATCGCGTGAACCTGTTTATCGAGTCGAAGGAACCGTGGAAGCTCCGCAAGGACGAAGCGCGACAGGAGGAGCTGCGGCAGATTTGCAGCATCGCCCTGAATGCGTTCCGACAGATCGTCGTGTACCTCACGCCGGTGCTGCCCCGACTCTCGGCTCAGTGCGGTGAACTGCTCGGTTCACCCATCACCAGTTGGGCCGATGCCCAAACCCCGCTGACTGGCACGCCGGTCGGTCAATTCCAACATATGCTCACCCGGGTCGACCCCGACAAGATCCAAGCCATGATTGAAGAATCGAAATCAGCTAACGGCCAACAGCCGACGGCCGACAGCCCTTACAACGATGGTCCCGAGGCGCTCGAAAAGGAGCCGATG
>JAGQQB010000618.1 GCA_020426425.1 Planctomycetaceae bacterium
TCACCATTGGCTTTCCACCATTCACCACGAGCACCAACGCCCACTTCGTCGGTCAGCGAGTACAGCAGGTACTGGTTGAGGCCAACGGTGTGGTAGGTGGTCCCGCCGAACACGGCGGCATTGGTGGTCACGAGGTCGGACTGGACCACGTAGTTCAGGTCTTCGGTAATGCTCCAGTCACCCACGACACTGTGCGAGTAGCCTTCACCCAGCCAGCCGAGCTTGCCTGCAGTCAGGATGTAGGTCACGGTGAAGTCATCAGTCATCGCAACCGAGGCACCGCCGAGGAAGCTGCTGCCCTTGTTGAGCTGATCGAAGCCGGTATCCCAACCCAGCGTCCAGCCACCATGCAGCGTGATGTCGTCGTTCACTGCGTACGAGGCCAAAGCCCCGGTGTGAGTGAACGCCTCGCTGTTGTTCATGGTGAACGCGTGGCTGTAGAAGAAGTTGTCCGGCGCGGTCACGACTTCATAACCCAGCAGCGTGTAGAAGTGACCGATCTTCACGGTCAGGTCGTGGTACGCGAGTTCGGCGTACGCCTGTGGAATGGCGAAGCCGTATCCCGAGGCATCAGGGCCATTATCAAAGCCGTTTTGGAAATCCCAGCGACCTGGATTATTCCCAAACGCTTGCGTGTTGCCTGCATCGGTCCCGTACATGAAGTCAACACGACCCCCGATGTCGAGACCTTCGCTGCCATCAGTCGCGATTTCCGCGTACATCCAGACCTGGTGGAACTCGACTCGGTTTGGTCGAGTATTGAACAGCCCGGTTGAGCGCGACGTATACCCCGCCTGCACCCAGCCGCCGATGTCGAGGCAGGAGTCCTCGAACAGGTCGCTTAGATCGAGGCTGAAGTCTTCTTCGTCCTGACCACGGATAATGAGGTTCTCGGTGCCGAAGTCGATCGATTCATGGTCAATCGGCTGGATAAACGGCGTGGCGCCGTCATTGAAAATGGCCTCTGCACGCTCGATGTAGGGGGACTGAGCCGAGGCTGAGGTTGCCGCGCTCACGACCGCTGCGGCAGACAGCAGCCAACCCCTGAAGGACAATTTGGACATTTGAATCCTTTCCAGGAAGAGACAGCGGTTCCGAGCACGCAACCCCTGTCGTCACTACACTTGTGCTGTCGATCCATGATCCGCTTTGGCGAGCGTCCGGCAGAAAATGCCGAAATCGTTGCAATACGGATGATGAGCGCGTTCGACAAAACACACACCATGTCTGCAATCGGCCTTAGGACTGCCTTCACGCCCGTTTTGAAAAATCAGGTCGGATTCCCGGCATAACTGTTAATTCCTGCCAGAGCCCCCCGTTTCTCATGGGGGAGTCTGACGACGATGCGGAAGGCGACGCCCCCTGCTGCAACCGATCCAGCCCATTCGACCCTTCATTTTCCGGAAAGTGCTTGACGGTCCCTACCTGCGCGACGATCCTAGATTCCAGCACAGACCAGGTTCTGCGCCGAAGGGATTCGCGCGTCTGGAGGATCGCCTCCTCCACCTGAGCCACCATTCCTCCAGTTCACGATGTTGGAGAGTCCCCGATGATTCGATTCGGATCCCGTGAGAAGTCAAATCGCTCCCGTACACAATGGCTCCGCACCTTAGGGGCTTTGGGGGTGGCCGGAGCCATCTGGTTCCAGGGGAGTCCAATTTCCGCTCAGGAAGAAGCACCCACTCGGGTCGCGCCGCAACGTCCCGCGACCACTCAAGCCAATCCCTCTCTGCAAGGGGGGTCGGGTGCGGACTTCACCCAGTTAATGGACTTGATTCAGTCAGAAACGTCCGGCTTGTGGCTTGAAGATGGCCTCGGCGAAGGGACCATGAGCCAGTTCGATTCGGGGATTCGGGTCGATCCGAGCGGAACCCTTTCGCAGGTTTCGCGAACAGAGCAAACGGGGCGCTTGCAGGCAC
>JAGQQB010000061.1 GCA_020426425.1 Planctomycetaceae bacterium
CCGCCGCTTGGGACACGCAGGTGGCGTATGCTCGCGTCACCAGAAAACCAGATCGTCTCACCAGCGGCGTTCAATCGACGCGCGAACTCCGTTTCAAATCGGTACGCCGAACCGATGAACTGTTCATCAAACCCGCCGATTGCGATCGCCGTTTCTCGGACGACAGACAGATTGCCCGCCATCACGTTCCGCACTGGTCCGCTGATCGTGGAATGAAATGGAAAATCGAAATCGGTTTGGAGTCCGGTCAGCCGATGTGGCGGTTCGATCTGTTCCGGTTGTTGCCACGGCTGAATCACCTGGCCTACCACGGCGGCAACAGTCCGGTTTGCATGTGCCCGGCGATGGGCAGCAACCAAACCCGGCGATGGCACGATGTCGTCGTCTAGGAACAGTACGAGGTCCGACTTCGCCGCCAATAACCCCGCATTCATCGCCTGCGGAATCCCTGGGGCGTCCCGGCGAATCCAGCGAATGTCGCCCCGCGCTGCCCATGCTTCTAACTGGGCAGCAGTGGTGTTGTCGTGCTGTTCTGATTGGTCGACAATCACGAGCTCAGCCATTGCTGATCGTTCCTGAAGTAGACTTCGCAACGTGTCAATCAAAACCTGATCCCGCTGATATGTCGGAATCACCACACTCGGACGGGGGGATGTCATGCTCCCATATCTACTCGACTATGATTTCCGTCTCTTCCGCCGCCGTACTGAACCAGTGCTCCACTGCGGCATCACCGGGAATTCGTTAAACTGTTGAGCATGGCGTTCTCGGTTCAACGACTTCGTTGATTTGCAAGCCATCGTCGCAAGTACCAGTAGTACGTCCATCGACGCAAAACAACGCCAACGCCCCTCGGGGCCTGATAGCGACTAATCATTTTCTCAATCGCTGCATCGGTCATGTCGTAACCCAGACTGTCGGCCAACGTCTTGACCTCTATAAAGTCGCCTGTCCGACGCCACTCTTCCCTAATCGGACGCGTCTCGCGGTCAAAGTCGGTCGATTCGTTTCGTGAAACCGTTTGCGGGCCGTGAATCGTCGGGCGAGGAAATCCACAGAACTCCGCAATGTCTGCTTGGAGTAGAGTTGAGCCAAACATGTCTGCACTAGAAACCAACTTATAATGGACACCTGGAAGTCGATCGGGAATCTCTATCGCATACTTCGTGACCTGCATCCAACGGTACAGTTCTTTTTCATAAGCTGTCATACCTTCCCATCGATCAGCGTATTCCGGATAGAAGACTCGTTCGTGTGTAGGAGTGATCGCCCACATTCTACTCTTATTCGTGACGTAATGGCCTTTGATTGCGTGCGATGCGGCCGACTGCACGGGATGTCGGTGGAGAGCCAGCACACGAACTGCACCAGGCGCGATCGCATACATCACCGGAACAGCAGAAATTAAGTAATGGCCAAACTCGCACACCGGCTGTGAGCGGGCAAGTTCAAGGATTCGGCGTAACTCAGACTGAATTGCAGGGCACGTCAGCATCTGCTCCTGTATCTGGGAGTCATAACAGCGAAAGAATATCGCGGGCTGCGCATCATGTGCTGATAGACTTTCATGGAGGAATTCACCCTGACCAAAGAAGTGTTGGCTGAATAGTTTGTGTAGAAATACCGTACCACAACGTCCGGGTGATACGGTCAGCGTAATGGGATGGAGGCGCACTCCGGAATACTCTGCTCGAAGTGCCCGGAGAAGCGGCCCGTGTGGCTGCGATTGGAGGGCAGGCATACGACGAATCCTCAATGGTGTTAGGTCTTGTCGGCAATGATGTTTGTTCTGGGACATCGATGGAGTCAGGTCTTAAAACCACTATAAACGCGCTAACGGATGGTGTGCTCGAATTTTGTGCACTGATACATCTGATGCAGTCCAAACGGCAACATCAGGTAGCGGAACGTGGCATTGTGGATGGTGTCGATCCGCAGTCGGCTGGGATCGACCTTGGGCAGGAGTAGCAGTGGGAAGATGCGTGCGTCGCGACTCGTGATCTTAAAACCGGCGCGTTTGAGCTGTGCGAGGATCGTCCAGGTGAAGAAGAAATTCTCATGCGGCTGCACGCCGGACCCGGAGTTGTATGGTTTGCGCGAGAGCCACGCTTTCAGCCAGCCGAGCATTTGAGCATTCAACTGACTTGGTGTGGTGAGCAGCAGCCGTCCACCGGACTTAGTGATACGGGCGAGTTCCCGCATCATCTGCCGATAGTTCGGCACATGCTCCATGCACTCGCAGGAGATCACGAGATCGAACTGCCCGTCGGGTAGTGGAATGTTTGCGGCGTCCCCAACGAGCCACTCGACGTTGACTTGTTCCGCAGTTGATCGTTCTTTGGCGATCTCGATCGCCGCATCGCTGAAATCCATCGCCGTTACCTGCGCGCCCTGCCGCGTAAGATAGATGGCGAAATTGCCACGACCACAACCAATTTCAGCGACCTTGAGTCCGTTCAAGTTGCCCAGGTGTGGGATCACCATCTGATGCCAACAGGCGAACCGCGACTCATCATGCACATCGTGCCCTTCTTCGGAGAGCCGATGTGCATGCCAACTGTCGTAATCGACGGAAAGCTGTGTCCGTTCTTTGGTCACGAGGTCGTTCCCGTTTGTTTCAAGGGGCGCTGCAAAGTCCGGTAAACCTCAACCAATCGCTCCGCACACGTTCGCCAGCTTTTGGCTGCCGCGATCTCGCGGCCACGAACAGCAGCCTCAATCGCCTCCTGTGGCTCGGACAGTGCTCGCAAAATGGCGCCGGCGAATGCCTCAACGTCTCCCACCGGACACAACGCGCCAGCGTTATTCGCTGTTATGTACTCGTGCATTGCCCCGGTATCACTTGCCACCACATACATTTGCCGAGACAGGGCTTCGAGTGAAGCCTTGCCGGCGCCTTCAAAAAATGAAGGAAACACAAATTGGCCGTGTTGGTCGTACAGATCAATCAGCTCTGAGTTCGGTCGCCAATTTTCCAGGTGCAGTCGATTCTGCAATGTCGGTTCAATCAGCGAGCGGATCTCCCCATGTCCGGCGTCTGCTGTTACCCATGTACATGTGAGCTGCTCGTTCTCTCGCAAGACGCGGTTCAGCACTTGGACGAGAATGTGATACCCCTTAATAAACGAGTGTTGGCCAACATACAGCAACCGCGAGAGCCGATCCGGCGTAAGGGAGCGTGGCGGTCGCTCGACAAATTCGGCGGCAACTCCATGATGGACGACAAATGTCTTCGCAGTGGCGGCGGGAATCTTGTCAATTAGAAAGTCGCGATCCATTTCGCACGTCACGATGACGCCATCGCTAAACTGGACGGCTTTCCACCACTGCCGCTGCAGAAAGTGGCGCAGCGCCGGGGTAAATAGCGACCGCGGAAACTTCGATTCAGGAATGCCCATCCTGCGGTGCCACTCTGGAAGCACCCGGTCTACTCGCAATTCGAGTCCGTGGCTGCGATTCATGACCAGTCCCTGAAACTGTCGAGATTTCAGATCGCGTGCGGCCAACCACGCCTGCGGTTGGCTCATCTGGACGACGTCGTAGCTCTTATTGGAAACCGCTTTGAGAACGGCATCACGATACAGTCGCGGCTGCTCCAGCAGGGAATGCAGGTTGCCATGCGAAATCCGCCGCCGTCCAAGGTCGTGCGCCCAGAGTTCGTCGACTTCATGTCCCAGTTCTCGGAGGGCGACGTTGGTGTGGTACACCGTCCCAGCCGCTCCAGAATTGGGGTCTGGCGGGACGTTGGCCAACGTCAGGATTCGCAAGGGGCTGTCAGTCATGTTCTGCCCGCCGGTGGAAGAGGGCATTCGCGTACGATTGAAAAAGTCGGACCCAGGCTCTCCAGTGCCAGGGACGGCGAGTGATTACAGACCAAAGATAACTTGGTGCGCTCGCATCGCCGGCTTTTGTCAGTCGCGATCCGACCAGGTAGTCCAAAAGAACATCATGTGTCGGGCAGCGCTGCGTCGCCCGGTTTGCTTGGATTTGGTCGGAAATGGTTTGTGCTTGGTTGAGAAAAGGAGCCTCACTGCGTCCATCGGCCCGTGCTTTACGACAGTCGTGGGAAACGGCCCCCAATGCCCGCTGCAGATCTCGATGCCGACTTGACACGCTCGCGGCATGGCGGCGGAAGTAGTAGGACTCCTCGGGAATGCAGGCGAACTGTGAATGCTCGACCATGCGTAGCCACAGGTCGGAGTCCTGTCCACAATAGAACTGCGAACGATAGCCACCGGCCTGCAGATAGGCATCGCGACGAAACATCACTCCCCCGTGCGCTGGTGGCCCTTGCCGCTCATTCCGCAGTTTCCGTGACGCTGCGACCGGATCAGCATCGCGCGTCACCAGTTCCAGCGACTCACCCTTGGGGCCGATGTATCGAGTCGCACAGCCGACAAAGCCCACCTCCGGATGTGCATCCAGAAACGCCAGTTGCCGGGCGAATCGCTCTGGGTGAGAACGATCATCGTCATCCTGCCGAGCGATGTATTCTCCCCGGGCGAGTTCACAGCCACGAATCAGCGCCTTGGTCAACCCGTTATTCTCTTGCGTGATGATCTGTATACGTGAATCCCGAGCGGCGAACTGTCGCAAGAGGTCGGGCGATGTGTCAGTGGAACCATCGTCGATGATGAGAAACTCGAAATCGCGAAACGATTGCGCAAGCACACTTTCGATGCACTCGGCGATATGCGCCTCGCTGTTGTAGACACTCATCACGACGGAGAGACGGGGCATGCTCATCCTCGATACAGGAATGTGGCTGCCATCGCGCCAGGCAACTCGTGGATCAGTTCGAGCGAGTCGAGTTGCCGGTCGGTGAAGAGCTTCGTGTTCTCCCAGAAGAGAGGCGGCACCGCTTTGTGCGCCTGCCAGTCTTGCATGACAATCAAAGTCTTCCCAGGAAGGAACGAGTTCACAGCGGCTTTGTACCAGGCTTCGTTCACCTCCAGTGTGCGTCCACAGTCAACAACGCACAGTTCGATTGGGCCACCTGTCCATGCGAACTGCGGGACGGAGACATTCCCCTCAAAGTGGGAAAGCTTTGCGCGGTGCACCTCAATGCTGCTGTCGATGCCATTTGCCTGTGCAAACCTCTCAAACAGCGGTTGAAAGGACTCATGGTTTCCGGGAGCGTCATACGGAGTCTTCGCCAGCCACTTCGACATGGAACTGCCCCGCCAGACATAGTCGTCGAAACAGTGCAGTGGGCCTTTGAAGTGTGGGTTCTTGCGGAGTGACGTCACCAGATAGTACGTCGACAGCCCCAGCCAGGTGCCAATCTCCACGGCGGCTCCAGCCCCTGTGTAGAACTTGGTGATGTACCCGTAGTAGCGTTTCTCATCCTCAGCCAGCATGCCGGGCGTTTCGCATTCGTCGTAGGGCAGGTTGGCCCAAGGGCGGTCCGGTTCCAGAATGGATCGCGAGAGACGAGTGCCATCGAAGCCAATGAAATCTTCCAGTCCCTGGACGCCCAATCGGCGGGCGGCGCGCTGCCGCAACGTTTCCTCAATACGGAATCGCTCCCACAGGAGTGCATCGGCCACCTGGGACTGAAATCCATCCGACATCCGCCGGACGAACGAGAAGAAACTTCTACGAAGAATGCGAGTCAGAAAGTTCATGCGTTGTCGTTGTCGTGTTGGATGTTTCGGCTGACCTCGTGAAGGATTGTGGAAGCGTGAGTGATCCCGGTTGCCGTCGCAGCTGTTCCAATATGCGGAAGATGTGCCCCGTCCCGGTGACACCCAGGCAACGCGCGAGGTTCTCGAACAGCGTGATCCCCTTAAGTGCCGTGGAATCCGCTGCGGCCTGCCTCGCGAGATCGATTAACTGATACGTCTCTTGGCAAAGTCCGGCTACCGCGCACTGCCTCGCGATCGCGAAGCACCAGCGGGAAAAATGCTGCCGTTCCGGCGCGGTGTTGGCGATCTGCGCGACAACGGCGTTGTGCCACAGAGCATGCAGCAGTTGCACGCGATTCCTCAGTCGGGCCGGATCACGTTGCCAATCGGCGTTCGACGTTTGCCGCACCCCGGAGTGATGCACGTGGTCGCTCACATGCGAGTGGCAACTAACCACGGATACGCCCAGTGCCCCAGCTCGGGCGTCGTACTCCCAGTCCTGCGACCAACGCAGGTCACTCCAGGGGCCAATTCGATCAGTCAACGTGCGACGGTAAAGCGGCGTATGCGTACACCACCAGCGGTCCACAAGCAGGCCTGGATACAATCGCGTTATATCACGACCGGTCCACTTAAATGGATCGGCCAGGACCGAGCCCGCTTCGTCGACGAGACGTGTGATTCCGTAGGCGATATCACACTCGGGATGGTGTCGCAGCGTGTTGACTTGGTCAGTGAATTTATTGGGCATCAGCAGGTCGTCACTGTCGAGATACTGCACGAACTCGCCCCGCGCACGTTGCCGTCCAAGTTCTCGCATCGGGCCCGGACCACAACCTGCCGCATGCGGGCTCGGATGGTAGAACACGACCCCAGGATGATCTCGCTCCAGACTTCGTGCGACCTGAGGCGTTTCGTCGGTCGAGCCGTCGTCGGCGATCAGCACCTCAACGGGCTGATAGGTTTGGTTTAGCACGCTTTGCACGGCGCGCTGCAACATCTCCGGTCGATTGAAGACCGGGATGACAGCGGAAACAAGCTGCGGCACGATTTCAGGCATTCTGCTCCTTGTAGGCCGTCACCGGAATCGGGGCAGCAACTTGTCCAGCGTTGCGGGCCCGAAGTTCCTGCACGCGGGCGTCAACGGGCATCTGTAGCCGTCTCGGAAGAATGAGGTCGATATTCGGATTCGCACAATCCTTCCGCACTGCCTGCGGTGGATGCCACAGATGCACGAACGGCAGATAGCCAAAGCGATTGTGCCTGAGCGTGCCGCAGCGGTCGAAGAACTCGTCATCTTCGCCCCCCCAGTCGACGAAGCCTTCATCGAAGCCACCGATGGCAAAGAAGGCGTCGCGGCGGATGGCGATGGTGCCTCCTTTCCAGTTCTGACTCACAGCGTCGACACCGTAGTTTGGCCACGAACTGGCGGCCAGAGCTTCCTGCGTGGCGGAACTCGATAGATAGAACAAGAACCGTTGCAGCGAGGCAGCCTGCCACTCCCCGGTGATCAATTGCCTCTTCAGCTCCACTGCGTAATCACGCGGCACGCAGATGTCGCCATCCTGGAAGACCAGGACTTCACCACGCGCCTGTCGCGCGGCAATGTTGAACGCCCAGGCTTTTCGCCAGCCTGGAGTCAGCTGGGAATCGTCAATCGGCAGATGGGTGATTCCGTCGGGCAACTGTGAACCGAGATGCGGTCGAGTCAGGTCGGCGACAATGACCTCGATCGGCACACCGTGCTGTCCGAACACGGAGCGGATGACATGCACCAATTGTTTGAGCCGATCTGTCCCGCGATGCGCGAACAGGAATGAGACCACAGGATCGCCCGACTGCTGTGGCGCATCGCAGAATTGAATTGGCCAGTCGGTGAGTGCTCTGTGCAGGAGCTTTGGGGCGAATCCACGCAGGAATTGGAGTGCGTGTAGCTTACTCGAATGCGGGAAGTCGCAGCGAACTCCAAGCCCATCGGGATTCGCGATCAATCGTTCATTTCGATTGCGGAGATGAATCCACGGCGGATTGCCAGTGGGATCACGCGGTCCCTGAATGGCGGATCGATACCGACCAGAGTCCTTCAGCAGCACGCCCAGGTAGTCTTTGATGTACTTCAGCAAGTTAGTTTTTGCTGCGGCAAACGACATCGCCGCATGTTGAGTGGCTCTCAGGGTGACGGCGATTGGTTGCCGTTCGTTACTTGGCTTGAGCGTTGGATCGCGGAGCGATCCACGACTATGGGCTGTTGTTGGACTCTCAAGTTGACCTTCCGACCAGGCGGCGTTTGATCTTGGACAGCACATCACGGATCGGTTGCAGTCCGGACTTGATCACTGATTGCAGAGGCATTTGCTCCGGGCTTAGCTGCCGCAGTCGCCACTTGTGCTGCATCTGTTCCCAACTTGTGTTGGCGTATCGCACCTGAATCACTTCGCAGCCAATCTGTGCGGCGCGCTGCAATTTAGTTGATGCGGCGGCGATGTCTGGTGACTGCCGGATCATCTGCGTGTAGTCGCGTACGATCTTTGCCTTTTGCGTGTCCCGCTGTTCGTCGTGCATGCGGCGGGCGGACAGGAAGTCGTCGTGTTTGATCACGTGAGTGCGGAACGCCATGCGGAGCCACAAGTCGGTGTCGGGTGAGTACGGAATCGACTCGTCCCAGCCGCCGCAGGCATCAAGCATTTCCCGGCGGAAGAATGCCGATGGCTGCGGAATCCAGGTCCGCATCGTCAGCAGGTTCTCCAGCGTGTAGGGGGCAGTGTCCTGCCGCAGGAGTTCACGTCCATCTGCGTCGACCTTGACCGAGTCGCCATACAGCAATCCGCAGTCAGGATTCTTTCGGAATGTCTCGACGATTTTCGCGATGGTTTCCGGCAGATAGACGTCATCGGAGCTTTGGATCGCGACGATGTCTCCAGTCACTTGGGCGAACCCTTTGTTGACCGCATGCACCACACCCCGATCAGGCTCGGACACCCATTGCAGTTCCGGGATGTCTCCATACGACTTAAGCACCTCGACTGTGTCGTCGGGCGAGTTGCCGTCGATCACGTGGATCGTCAGCGGCCGGTACGATTGCTGCAAAATGGAATCAATCGTATCGCGAATGAACCGCCCTTGTTTGAAACTCGGGACGACAATCGAAACCAGCGGCTGTGCAGGCAAGGACGGCAGAGCCACAGGCTCCGGCGGCGCGGTTTTTGGAAGTAGTTCACTGACGGTCATCAGGGTGTTGGCCTTAGAGTTCACTAACCGGCAATCCTGCGAACGCATTCGATCCAGGTCTGCATATTGCCGGCGGTTTGTCGCAGGAAGTCGCGGCCACCATCATCCCAGATGAAGCCAGTGAACTGGTCGGTGACGTCGTGCATCTGGGTGGCCAGTGAGGCGTAAGCCTCCAGTGGAGTGGAGCCATCAAGCTTGGCTTCAATCAACCAGGGGAGGAACTCTTCAATGAGCACGATCCCGGCGAGTTCGTGATACAGGTCCTTGAAGAAGTTGTGCGGCGTACGGCGGTGATCGACGACCGGTGTGCCGAGGCGAACTCCATAGCCAAGATGCTTGACACACTTTTGCGTGAGGTAACCACTCAAGATGTCGCCGAAACGATCGATGCTGAGGCCCTTGAGAGGGAACCCCATCTTGACGTAGTAGTAAGTCAGGGCCGCGTCGCGCATCAGCGCCGTGTTCTGCGTGTTAACTGGCGACCACGTGTTCGCGTCCAGCACGACATCGGGCCCGGTGAACTCTTTGCCTTTGGCGCGTCGACACAGACGATAGACCGCATCGACATCTGGTTCGTCCAGCCACAAGCCAGCGTTCATGGCGACCTTGAGCGGCTGAGTCGCAGACCCCATCTGAATCGTGCGATCGACACGCTGGGCATAGTACGGGAAACCACGAGCATAGATTTCGCCATCCCCCCAACCATCGAGCAGATTGCAGATGTTGTACCAGCCATCGGAAGTGGAAACGATTGGGTCAGTGGCCGTCTGACCGACGACCTGGTGCCCGGTCAGGAAGTTGCTGTCCGGCAGCGTGAAGTTGTCGTCATCGATCGAGATCAGGACATCGCAGCCAGCCTCCAGAGACAACAGGTAACCGATGTTGCGACGGTTATCGGTGTTCCAGGGGATGAAGTCGCTTGGCAGTTCCCAGCGCTTGAGATGGGCTTCCTGCTCCTCCAGCGTGGGACATTCCACCAGAAACCCCTGCTGCCGCGCGGCAGCACAAGCGGCGGCGACGGTGGCGGGGGTCTTGCGGTCAATGATGACACGTAGAGTGACTTGGTCGCGCTGTCCGGCGAGGTCGATTTCGCGTAGATAGCCATCGAGAAAAGCCGGTTCGAAAATCGTGGTAACGACAATGGATGTTTGTGGCGTGGCCAATTCCGGCTCCGATCAGGGTTGAGTGTCTTAGAGTTCGGCGTCTGGTGTCGGCGACAGCATGCCGCGTTGTCGCAACGTTTGGGCAACGAATCGAGTCCAGCGCTCGCGACCGACGGCGTTGGTGTGATAGGCGTCGGCGAAATCGTCGACGGTTAGCGTCAATACGTCGTCGCCGGAGAGGTATTGAAAGTAATGCTGAGATGCGAGTTCCTGCAGTCGCTGCCGGGTCTCCAGGTGAAACGCCGGATCGAGTGACTGGGCAGCGACAGGGTGTAGTTGTCCCTCGAACACGATCAACTCAATGCCTGCTTCGTGAAGGCGGTCGGCGAACATGGCGAAGCTGCGAAAGTTGACCTCTCGAAAGCTCGTGCGGCCGACGTTCTCCTGCAAGTTCTCGATCGCTCCTGCGAGTCCTGCCGACTCAGCGAGAACCACCTGTTGATCGCCCGCACCATCAGCAGGACGACTGACGTTCCACCAATAGCCGAGCGCCGTTCGTCGCAGATGATCGCGTAATCGCCAGACCGGCACTGTTGCCGCGAGCGACAGGTCAGCCAGTTCGCCGCGTCCGCGCCAGAGTTGTGATGGCGCTAGGAGTGAGGCGAGCCGGACGACTCCGCGTGGCGACGCTGCCCAGGCGAGGCGGCTCGTCGGGATGGATTCTTCACGATAGAAGTCAAACTCCGACAGCCAACAGACAACGACATCGGGCCTGCGTTCCAGCAATCGATCTGACAGCCAGGGGTACTGCATCGGGCCGAACCCGGCAAGACAGTTCTTTTCCCAGCGGTCGTTTGTGAGTGAGGCGAGCAGGTCGAGATCGGTGGATTGGTATGTCTGAGACGAACCGACGAGAGCGATACGACGGGCTGGGGGTGTCGTGCCTGCACGGCTTTCAAACTCGCGCTGTTCCCAGAACAGCGTGTTTCGGGCGAAGGAAGGATTCGGGGTTCGCACCTTCGCCCATTCGACGAACGCCCAACGGACACGTGGCTGAGTGATTGCCAGATTGACAACGGTGATGAACAGTAGCGAACCGAGTAACGCGCAGGGGATTTGCTTCGCGTTGAGTCGTCGGTCGACCGAGAATGACAGCCGCCAGATCCAGGGGAATGCCGCGAGCAGCACGCCACCAGCAAACGCCTTAACGCCCAGTAGCGACGCGAGTGAAAGCTGAGGAATTGGTTTCAAGTACAGCATCGGCACGAGCAGGTACGCGCCAAAGATCATGCCGGCCACAAACAGTATGGGGCTGAGTCGACAGAGCCATCCGACAAACTTTTGTTCGCGCAGCGATTGAGCCGCGCGCAGTTCTGCATCGGATCGCTCCAGTGGCAGGCTAAAACTGGAAATAGATGAACTCACGTCCGCCAAAACTGCCCAGGCCGAGAATCAACAACAGCACGACCGTGTAGACCACGGTGCGTGGAAACAGAGTGAGATGCTGCACGTAATTGAGATCGCGAGTCGATTCCTCCAGGTACTGCGCGATCATCAACGGACCGCATAGCAGCACGAGCGGCCACGCCATCTGTGCAGTGACTGTGTCCCATGCCCATACCGATGCGAGTTGTTGCAGGAACGTCATTGCTTGCGTGATCGAATTGGCCCGAAAGAACAGCCAGCCGATACAGACCAGGTGGAACATCGCGATCCGTCGCAGCCAGACGATCGAAGTTGATACCGGCGCGGCGTGCGGATGCCCTCCCGCGTTCCACCATCGTTGCATTGTCAGTAACAATCCGTGCCATGCGCCCCAGAGAATGAACGTCCAGGCGGCACCGTGCCACAATCCTCCGAGCAGCATCGTGAGCACAAGATTGCGGTAGGTCATCAATGCCGAACCGCGATTGCCGCCGAGCGGAATGTATAGGTAATCGCGTAGCCAACTCGACAGGCTGATGTGCCATCGCTGCCAGAATTCGCTCGGTCCCTGGGCAAAGTACGGCAGCCGAAAGTTGACCATCAGATCGTAGCCGAGCATCCTCGCGGTACCGCGAGCGATGTCGGAGTAACCGCTGAAGTCGCCATAGATCTGAAACGCGAATGCGTACAGCGCGATCAGTATCGCAGTGCCGCTCGGAATGGTCGACGCATCGTTGAACACTCCATCGACCAGCGGAGCCATGTTGTCGGCGATGACTGCCTTCTTGAAGACCCCTTTCAG
>JAGQQB010000619.1 GCA_020426425.1 Planctomycetaceae bacterium
CCAGCCATGCCAGGTGACGAATATGGGCAACCCCCTGCCAAGAGAGTAGCAGCATCAGCACCGCATGGGTGAAGTCGAACTTGCTCGTCTTGGCCGATGCAAACAGTGTGGAGATGACAATCAGCCAGAACCCGGCCGCTTCCGACGTCCACAGTGGCAACGGTTGCCAATCGGCAATTTCCGGACGAGGCACGCCCAGGGCGGAGAGCATCCAGAGTTGAAGCTTTGGACCATACGGCGTGAGGAGCGTGGCGATGGCAATGCCGAACGCCATCAGGCTGAAACGGCGGAATCGACCCCAACCTGCCGAACCCCAGATGCACAACGATTCGATCGCTCGCAGTCCAAGATAGGCGACCAGAACGCAGACCCCGGCGGCGAAACTTCCATGCGTGTTCGTCCAGAGGGCGGAGAGCGGAATCAGCCACCACAGTTGACGCATCCGAAACCACGAATACTCCGGCGAGCTAACGGTCCCTTCCGAGTCGCTCGCACTTGGCGGTCGACGCAACCACCACTCGCCCGACCAGCCAGCGAAGCTGTAGTCCAGGAGTGCAATGGCGATTGTGAACAGAACATAGCCAAAGATCTGCGGTCGGAAATGCCAATGGAAGGCGAGCGTCTGGGCCAACACCATGACGATCGCACCAATGGTCCACGGATGGATCGATCGCGCCTGCAAGCGCCAAATCACGGTACCCAGCATCAGCAGGGCAAGGCCCGACTTCAACGCGAGCAGCCCCGCCGCGCCTCCGACTTGATCAGCGAATGCGAGAGCAAGTTCGGCGAGATTCTCGTGATTAATCCAACGATATCCAATCGCCGTGTAGTTCCACGACGACTTGGTTTCGAGGCCATGCTCCAGTGCCTCCTGTCCATACAGCACATGCCCCCACAAGTCGGGATCGGCATCGTTCATCGCCAGCCACGAGAGTCCCGTCAACAGCGACGCAATAAGCCACAGAATGCGGCGGGCGCGCGGGGTCGACAACATGGCAAACAGAGTGTGAAACGGCTGGGTGGTCATGAGGGAGTGACCGCAAGGGGCTGAGGCTCGACACGGGCGGACTCCTCAACCTTAGCTCACGAATTGACTTGGGACTTTCCCTGAGGTGGCGAAAAAGCAACATCGGACAAGCTGCAACTCATCTGTGTAAGTCGATTTCTGGTCACGTGTTGTGGGAATCTCTCGTTGCTGGCGCGGCGTCGAGACCGCCAGAGAAACTGGCTATCTGTAATTCTGTATAGTTGCCGCAACCCTGCGGGAGAATTCGTCTTGTGGCGTTTTGACGGTCTCTCGTACGATCCGGTTCCCCGTTCCCTGCGGCTGTCGATCGGGATGATCGACCTGACACGATCCACGGATGGACTACAAGTTTCGCCCCCTTGGGAAGATCTGTGCACAGACGGGTGAGCCGCTGCGCCCTGGGGAGCCGTGTATCTCTGTGCTGTTGGAACGGGATGGGGTGTTCGAACGGCTGGATTACAACACCGCAGTATGGTCGGGACCTCCCGAAAATGCGGTCGGCTACTGGCAGTGTCAGGTTCCGCATCCTGAGGTGCGACAGGCGAACACCGTCGACCCGGAAGTGCTGATGCGGCTGTTCGAGCAAATGGTCGACGAGCAGCAAGCCTCGCGTGAACGGTTGTTGTATGTGCTGACGCTGTTTCTGCTGCAGCGACGGCGATTGAAGCTCGAAGGAACACAATCGGGGGAAGATGGCCGTGACTGGCTGGAAGTCTTCGGCAATCGGGGCGAAGGGCCGTATCTGGTGCCCGATCAGCAACTCTCGCAGGATGAAATTAAGGAACTGCAGGCGGCTTTGACCGCGCAGCTCAACACCGAATGGGAGGCCGCCTGATGGGCCTGCGTCTTGGCCAAACATTTCTGTTGCTGGCACTGGTGCTCGCGAGTTCCG
>JAGQQB010000620.1 GCA_020426425.1 Planctomycetaceae bacterium
TTTCGCAGACACATCAAGCGCTGTGGGCCAGCATTCTGAAGCAATTCTGCAGCTGCGGAACATGAGGCGTCAGAACGGGACGTCCGACAGATCGACCGCTTCCCACATCGGACTCAGTTCCGGCTTTGGGCCGAGTTTGCAGTTGTGGATACGATCGAACTTCTCCCCTGCCACGGAACGCACAGTCACCGACTCCGTGTGCGCAAGTGCACCATTGTTCGCTAGATCGCATGCCTGTTGAGCGGTGTCCGGGCAGGGATCAGGTGAGCGGGCTTGCCACCATTGCTCGGCCTTGCGTCGCGGCCAACCTGAATGCTCGAAACAGATCCATTCGCTCACCCAGTAGTCGAGACCGAGCCGGTAATCGACCCGCAGCGTCTTGGGAGCATCATCATCGGCGTCCTTCTTGGTGTGGACGCTGTACCGGATGTCTCGGACGTCGAACTCAGCATCGCTGACCTGACCGGAGAGCACACCAGCGTTGGTGGCCTGCGACTCATGTTTCTTCCGTTCCGGTGGCGGGAACTCATGACCACACTGCGGGCAGATGGAATACGCCGGGGCAATCAGTGCCCGACAGGAAGGACATTGCTTCGCCGGTGCGGGACCATCGCCATCGCTGCGTTTTTCGACGACTTGCAGTTGGTCAACCGGGCCATGCCGGAGTACGTTTCCGCCGTAATCCAGAACCAGGCAGTTCGCCTTGCCGGGATGGAACCGGAACCCGCGGCCGCAGTTGCCGAGGATGGCGACCTTGCCGTTCCGGCGGGTCACCAGCGTCCCCTTCTCGGTCGTCAGGCACCAGACCCACTCGTTGCGTTCGAACTCAACGGGCTGAATCCGGCATCGCCGTGGAACCAGTTCGCTGCCATTCTCCCGCAATCCTCCGACGTGAGCGACGCACTGCGGCTTCACGTAGATCATCCACTGCGGCTGAGGGGATCTGTTCCAGTCGCTGGGCTTCTGCACGAATCGCGAGATGTTGCAGCGGTAGCCCCGCTCGATCGCGAGCTGCTGCATGCGGTCCGCCATCCGTTGCCGGCAGCCAACGGCGATGGACATCACGCGGCTGACATAGTCCGAGGAGACGGCGTTGCGGCCATTGGCCATGTTCATCGCGTCCAGCAGGATGGCAAACTGCCGCCGGCTGAGCGTGTTGAACACCGCCGGAACATCCTTGTCGAGCCACTCCTCCAGAACGGCCCATCCTCGAAGGCCGTGGTTCGTTCCGCGTCCTACACCCCGGGGGATGACGAACTGCACGCTGTCGGCATAACCGGCTTGCTCTCCTTGGCGAACGAGCGGATATTCCCGGAAGCCGAACCCACAGGCAGTCAGGACGTCCCGGATCTCGGCAGCGAATTTCTCGGTGGACTGGCTGATAGTCACCGTGCGGTTCGAAGGATTCAGATAGCCATCGGTTAAGAACCAGCCGATGAACTCCACCTCCGCATCGGTGATCCCGGCATCGAGTCGGTGATCGTTTCCTCGACCGGCGACAGGGATGGTAAACGCGGAGCGGCGTCGCGAAACCTCAGACGCTGTCTGCAGTTGCCAATGCAGGCAGGTTCGCGCTCGTGCGCGAACGATCATCGTATGCTGGTCCGTCACGCGGAGATCGAGATGCGGCGCGGAGACGCCGTACATTTCCTCTCCGGACCTCAGCGCTCGATGCACCTTATCAACCGTCGGGACGTAAACGACCTCTTCCGTGTCCAGATCGAATGCTGCAACAACATCGCCCGTGGTCACCTCGTGACAACGGCGCCACCCAGATCTCGTCAGCACCTCGGTCTCCATGTCGAGGCACATCTGATAAAACAGGCCCGCCGAGAGCGTCGGACGGAGCAAGACCACGCAGTCGATGTTGGGCGCATCGAACCCGGTCGTCAGGACGTTGACGTTGCACAGGTATTT
>JAGQQB010000621.1 GCA_020426425.1 Planctomycetaceae bacterium
GGCGATGGTCGAGCACTGTTCGCCAAGACCTGTGCGGCGTGTCATCGGCTGTTTGGCGAAGGGGGCACCATCGGCCCTGACCTGACCGGCTCGAACCGGAACAATCTCGACTATCTGTTGGAGAACATCGTCGACCCCAGTGCCGTAGTGAACAAGGACTACCGCATGACGATCCTGCAACTAACCGATGGCCGGGTGCTCAATGGCCTCGTGCTCGACAAGAACGACCGCACGACAACTTTGCGAACAGCGACCGAGCAGGTGGTCATCGAGAACTCACAGATCGAAGCAAGCAAGCTGACCCCACTCTCGCCCATGCCCGACGGACTGCTGGGGACGTTGACGGCAGAGCAAGTTCGCGACCTGTTCGCCTATCTGCAAACTCCGGTCCAGGTGCCATTGCCGGAAGTGACTGGCGCGGCGAATTGAGAAGTCGAACGTCGCTCGTTACCGTTCGCCCTCAAACGTCATCGTCCGTCATCATCTGGGGAGCATCCGCTGGTCGCCTGGCTTAACATCGGTCCGCAAGTCTGGCTGCCACTGGTGGCGGCGTTTCTGTTCGCGCTGGGGGCATTGTTGCTCAAGCGGGCGGCGCATTGGCAGATTGATACCTGGCGCACGTCGTTCGTTTCCAATCTTTCCACAGCCATCGTTTTCCTGCCGCTGCTGTTTGTGCCAGGGACAGGCCAAGGAACCGGACTATGGTGGCAACCGGTGGTGGTGGGAGCGTTGTTCGTACTCGGCCAGGTGAGCGCGATCATCGCGCTCACCAAAGGGGAAGTCTCGGTCGCGGCACCGGTGCTCGGCCTGAAGATCGTTATGGTCGCACTGTTTGCCTGGCTCATCACCGGACGTCCACTGCCTCCATCGCTGTGGATTGCCGCGGCACTGGCGACTGTCGGAGTGATGCTGCTGAACGTCGGCGCGAAAGGGCAGAACAAAGGAAGCGTGCAGATCTCCGTCGTCGCTGCCCTGTTCTCCGCAATGTCCTTCAGCCTGTTCGACGTCTGCGTTCAAATCTGGACGCCAGCCTGGGGACTGAACCGATTGTTGCCGCTGTCGTTTGTCGCTGGGGCGACCCTATCACTGCCGTTCATCTTTCTGTTCAAAGACCGACTGCGGGCGATTCCGACCGCTGCGCGCAGTTGGCTGGCCGGTGGCTGTCTCCTGATCGCACTGCAATCACTGGCTATCGTGATGGGGGTCGCGCTCTCCGGTCAGGCGGCGGTTGCCAACGTGTTCTATAGCACACGCGGCCTGTGGGGCGTGATCCTCGCCTGGGGCATCGGTCCACTCTTGGGCGTCCCCGATGGCGGCCTCCAAGGCCGCATCCTCTGGTTCCGCTTGGGTGGCGCGACGCTACTGATGCTCGCGGTAACGCTGTTGATTCTGGCGTGACGCGTTAAACGTCCTAGTTACGACATTGGCTTACGATCACCGACGAACATCGCAGCCAATTGATTGAGAGACTTTCCGAATGTCTCGGCGGCTGCGGACTCGCCATGGTCTTCGTAGCTGGCGGTGGCGAAGAATCGCTTAAACTCGCGGGGGTGGTCGTTGAGCAGCGTCGTCGCGAGTACCTCGGATAGCCGATATGCATGCTCTTGCGACTCGACATCTGAAAAGGCATCGCCGGACCAGAAGTCTGGTAGTGGGCCGTCGCGCCAGTACTGCCGGGTTTCCGTCAGTCGTCGCAGTCGTTCACGCGAGTCTTCGGCTCTCGGAACAAGGCCGTTCGTGATGACCTGAACGACTCCTTCCTCCAGCCACAGCGGAAGCGGCAAACCGGCCAGTGCCATGTGGGCGAATTCATGCGCCAATACGTGCTCCCAATCCCAGCGATAGTAGGGCAGTGCGATGTGCATGACAATATGTTCACGAATACAGATCCCGCCGGAACCGGCAAGCTCGCCTTCG
>JAGQQB010000622.1 GCA_020426425.1 Planctomycetaceae bacterium
CATCGAGCCTTGTGAGAGTGAAACGTGGCGCCTGTTGTCCGACGAACTTGGCCCCCAACTCAGCGACTCCGGCGACCCGCTGCATTTGCAGCTGTTGATCGCGCTGCACTGCGGTCACGAATGCCGCATAAGGAGTCGCTTGAGCATTGTCCACGAGACCGGGGACCAGCTTGGCTGCGGCTTGCACCTGTTGTTGTGTCAGCCCCGCCGCTCGGTCGTCGGGATTCCGTTGCAGCTGGATCTGCAACTGGGTCAATTGTTCCTGGAGCGATCGTTCGGCGGTCCACGCATCGCCGGTCAACTCTTCCGACGCGGTTCGCGTGATGCTCAGTTCAAACCGATCCCCCTGTCCCATGAACACGGTTTGTCGGAGCGATTCGATCAGCGGGAGATCTTTGCGAACGAGCAGCCGATGTCGACGAGCCGGACCGGTGACACTTTCCACTTCCCAACAGGGGACCTCATTCACCTTCTTCTCACCGATGACAGCGAACGTAGCGCCGGCAGTTTCCCAACTTGCCTCAAGTGCGAGCGGTTGCGGTGACGTGAACAGCGGAAACAAGGCTTGAATCACATACGGCCGATCAGCATGTCGATAGCCGATCACGACAGGGAGTTGTTCGCCCTCGGGTGGGATCGATTGCACCGTGAACTGTTCCGGCCAGGGGAGTGGCTGTGTTGACTCCTGAACTAACGTCGCCACCCGACACTGCGCTCCGGAAAGAGGTTGATAGACAGTACGAGCGGTGAACTCTTTGACCACTGCGGCTGGCTGACCGCGTTCGAATCGCGTGAGCTGTCCTTCGTAGGAAACCGCAATCGCACCTGGATCGGCAGCGAGCAGACACGTCAACACCAGGGAAAGATTCACGCAGCACCTGTCGGGGGAGGGGAGTGGGCAGCTTGGTTGCGGACGCATCATCCCGGTTGCGAGGAGAACAATCAATAGCCCGCACAGTTTGACGTCGCGGCGCTTACGTCGTACGCTCAACGACAGCCGCCAGGGGCGCGATGGCGTTGACCATTCCAATCCCAGTGGCTCCTTCAACACTCGACGGAAGTTTGCTCATGCTACGCTCACTGGTCTTGCTGTGCGGTTTGCTGATGACGTCTCCTGATATGGCGCTGGCACAAACGGGGACCGCCGAAGCGGCGGGAGCCGCGCCAACGCCGGTAACCGTTGATCGGGAAGCACTCACGCTGCGTGCCCCAGACGCATATCGCATACCACTCGTGCTCCGAGCGAAACGTCACGTGGCCGTGTCGGCCCCAGCGAATGGCGTGCTCGCAGACTTGTTTGTGGAAGCAGGACAGTCACTCAAGGCACAGTTCGAACTGGGGCGACTCGACGCACAGGAACTCGAACTCCAGCTCGAACATGCCCAAGCACTCCTGCAGGTTGCCCAAGCCGAGGCGAATGCTGGCGGAACGCCTGCGGCTCAGGAACGCATCAAGGCCGCCGAGATCGCTGTGAAATTGGCTGAATTGCGAGTGGGGCATTGCTCGCTGCGGATGCCATTCGATGGAGTTGTCACTCGCATCCTGGCGCAACCGGGCAATTTCGTCCCAGGTGGTCAGCCGATCCTCGAAGTGGTCGATCCCTCCGAGTTGACAGTGCTGCTCCCCATTGAACGTGACAAGGCCAAGGCCGGCGATGACATCACGCTGCAGGTTGAGAACCGTACCATGCCCGGAAAGGTTACCGCGATTGTCCCCCCACCCGCCGAGTTCGAACCGCTCCGCGATCTGTTCCTGTCGTTGGCTGGCGCGCTGGTCACTGTTCCCAACCCCGGTGGTCAGCTCATGGTCGGGCAATCTGTTGTTTCGGAAATGATTCCTCGGCATCCGATTGCCGAGGTACCGAACGCAGCGGTGCATAACACGGAATCGGGCCAGCGCAGAATCCAGGTGCTG
>JAGQQB010000623.1 GCA_020426425.1 Planctomycetaceae bacterium
CCACTCTTCGCACCGGCGGCGAACGCGAACTGACAGGCGGCACCGATGGAGACACCGGCATCACCCGGAACTGGCGGTACCCATAGTTGCAGCTGCGTATCACGACCAAGATGCCGCTGGTACCAGCGACGATCGAAACAGTCGAGCATCTGCATGTTGGCAACGCAGTTGAGCGCGGCGCCACCACTAATGACGAGTCGGTCAATGCCAGTGGTACGAATCCAGTGGTCGAGAATGTGTGCGAGCGCGTCTTCGAACACGAGTTGCGTCGCGGCGGCAAGGTCGACACGATCCTGCGTGACCTCCGCATGGTCGACATCGTCCACATTCAGCACAGCATCTGGGTTCCACATCTGGTCCTGCGGAATTGGCGGGCCGATCAGCTGCGCCAACGCCGGTTGGTAAGGATCGAGTTCGCCACTGTTCTGCCAGTTGGCCAACTTGCGGTTGGCGAGCACCGCGCCGTTCTGCCCAAAGTGCAGCAGTTCGCGGAGCAGCCGATAGAACTTGTTCGACAGCCTGTTGCCGTCGCCCCATGCGGCGGCCCCCATGTAGCGACCTTCGCTGCTGAGGCACGTCCAGCCTCCTTGAGTCGAACTGATGGTCGTATAGAACACGCCGAGTGAGTCGACGACGCTCTCGTTGCAGTAGAGCAGATGCAGCCCGTCCCGGTCGCCGCGATAGATGGAAACCGAGCCACGATCTCCCATGCCGTCGATTACGAGCACCAGTGTCGGTTCTCCATCGTGGGCGAATGGGGAGACGGCGTACGGGAACGCGGCATGATTGCCATGATGCGGCATCGCGATGAAGACCGGCGAGGAACCAAGTTGAAACATTTCTGTCAAACGTTCGGCAGATGATCGAGCCCCGTACTGCGTTTCAAAGTACGGCAGGGCCGAGTTGGCCCCAGGCAACGCGTTGCGCCATGAGAAGGGGAGTTGTTCTGCCAGAGTCGTGGCCGAGGTTTTGCCAAACGCGATGTAGTCCCAGCTCAGGCACCAGGCATCGACATCGCGCGGCTGTTTGCCGAGCAGTTGCAGTCGCTGCTCAAACACCCTCAGGCTGTGCTCAGGGAACTTGCTGTAGTGCTTGATGCCGGTGAAACGTTCTTCTTCATCGCTGGCGAGGAACTCAATGCCCGCTGACTGGGTTGCGCGAATCAGGCTCGCTCCGGAGTTGTGACCCGAGAGGCCCAGTCCGGCGAGCAGCAATTCGTCGCCAGCCGCCAGCTTGGCCTGTGCGCGGTGCAACACGCTTTGCGCCTGCGGTGACTGCAACTGATAGATATGACTCTGCGCGAACTTACGACGGATGGGCCATTCGACCAGCGATCCGAGCAGCCGACCCAGTCGTGGCCAGAGTGGACCGGTAGTGGCGGTGACGCGCGACATGATTCAATTCTCCCGCAAAGCAACCGGTCGCTGGGTGCGCGGCTCCGTCGGCGCGCATTGCGACCTGCAAGGCTTCAAATCGGCGGTTTGTCGTCCCTGTGAATAGTGCCAGTTCGTGCCGGAGGATCTGTTCAACATGTGCTTTGCGCAGAACTCGCAAAGTTTACGCAGCTTGCCGGGTCGATTGGGTGAGCATCCTCGTACTCGACGCTGCCAGCGTCGGTGGGAAGTCGCGGTCTGCTATCGTTGATCTCAGGATGCATCCCATCAAAGGTGGTCACTTTCGGCAAACCGCAAGCGGTGTGCGAAGAACTACGACTCCGACGCTGGCAGCGTCGGGTACGACCACCATTCGTCCGATGCACCCTAAACTCTCGACATCCTGCCTTGGGCTGGCATCCACGGCGGCGATGCGGTCCAATCATGGGCGGAATTCACTGTCCTCAGGATTGCTGAGAGTGCCCACATGCTGCCTCGTCTGTTTTGTTGGATGTCTTGCTGCCTTGTTCTCGCCCCA
>JAGQQB010000624.1 GCA_020426425.1 Planctomycetaceae bacterium
ATCGAGGGGTACATTCTGTCACAGGTGTTTGATTCGTTTGCGATCACGGACATCAGCTCCGACTCGGAACTGGTCACCGTGAAGTACGAACCGCTCACAGCGGAAGCATCGCCACGCGAAGATACAAAGTCCGGATTTCGGATCAGGGGTACCGTGCAGCCACCGGAGAAAGCAGGAGACATTTCCGCCACCATTACGGTCAAGACCGACCTGGAAGAGTTCCCGGAGTTCAAATTCGTGGTGAAAGGGCAAAAGCTGGGCCCGATGTCCATAGTGGGCCCCGGCTGGTATGCCGATCATGCACTGTTTCAACTGGGCAAAGTGATCGCCGAGAAGGGCCACAAGGGGCGGTACACCCTGTTCGTGGACGACTTTGGGCAGGATCTGGAAGTCACCAAGGCCGACTGCACTCCTGATTTCCTCAAGGTCACGCTCGCCAAGCTGCCATCCGCCGAAGGCGCCACCCGGCAGCGGTATCTCCTGGAGATCGACGTCCCAGCCGGCTCCCCGAAGTCAGTCTGGATCGACGATCACAAAGGTGAAATTCGCCTGACGACCAATCACCCTGAACTCGCCACGCTCACCTTTAAGGTGACAATGGATGTGCAGTAAAGCGTAGAAAACGGTGGAGACATGCAGAAGGGAGTAGGTAGGTGAGAAGCGAAGAACGCAGACCTGTGCTGGCTGCGTTTGAAGTGATGCGCACGAATCTCGTCGCGCGACTTCCTCCCCTCCGCTCCCTGCCCCCGCCCCACCAGACGACTGCATGGATCATGGCCACCGAGTCGCGTTCGAACCACGCAGGACTGGTTTCTTGACGTCTTGCCTCGACCGGTATGAGAAACTTTGTCATCCTGCTCGGACCTGGAAGGGGATCCGGTCGCGTCTTCTGCCTGGATCTCCATGACTATTCGACACATGTCGATCATGGATGGAGTCTTCGATGCACAATCGCCTCTTGAGCATCCCGCAGCGTGCGGCATTGTTGGCCATGCTGACAGTTGCCCTCGGAGTTTGCGTCGGTTGTCCTCAGACGGGGACCAACACCGGAAGTGACAACGGTGGTTCAGGCACGAATGGATCGGCCGAGCCGCCTCGGGAGCCGCTGTTCAAAGACTGGCAGGAACCAACCGCCGTCCTCGTGCTAACCGGGGACCAGCACGGTTATCTGGAGCCGTGTGGTTGCTCAGAAAAACAATCGGGAGGCTTTGCCCGGCGTGCAGATATGTTCCGCATGCTGCGGGAAGAGAAGGGATGGAACGTCGTTGGCCTGGATGTCGGCGGAACACTCAAGGAAAAGCGTGCGCAGCGAACGCAATCGCAAGCAAAATTCGCCGCCATTCTGACGGGATTGAATCACATGGGCTACCAGGCACTTGCGGTGGGATTCGAAGAACTCCTGTTTGGTACGACAAATCTCTACACCTCACACCTCGAAATGGAAAACCTTGAGGGGTTCAATCTGAAGTTCCTCTCGGCAAACATCACCCTGTTTGGAACCAAAGAAGGGATGCCGCCTGCGTCGTATCGGATCATTGAGACCGGCGGACTGAAACTGGGTGTCACATCAGTGATTTCGCCCAACGCCCAAAAGGAACTCGATGCGATTGGAGTGACCCGCGATCCCGCCGAACTCCTCATCAGTCCGATCGACGAAGTGCTTCCCGGCGTCATGGCTGAGATGCAGCAGCAAGGGGCCGATCTCCTCGTACTGCTGGTCAATGGCGACATTGACGAAGCGAAATCTCTGGCCGAGAAGTATCCGCAGTTTCAGCTCGTCGTCACCGCTCGCAGTGCGGAAGATCCGCTCAAGGAAACGATGCATGTCGGAAATACGCTGTTCTGCGAGGTGGGACAGAAGGGCAAGAACGCCGCGGTTGTCGGCATCGTCAAGAGCCCGGAA
>JAGQQB010000625.1 GCA_020426425.1 Planctomycetaceae bacterium
CATGTCTCCACGCAAAGCCTTCACCGCGATTGAACTGCTGGTTGTGATCGCCATCATCGCGATTCTCATCGCGCTGCTGCTGCCAGCGATTCAGCAATCGCGGGAAGCCGCTCGACGGGGGCAGTGCGCGAACAACCTCATGCAACTTGGACTGGCGCTGCATGCCTACCATCATGCGCACGGCACCCTGCCGCCGGGCACGACCGATCGCACCGGCCCAGTCAGTTCGAAGCCGCAGGGCTACAAACTGAGTTGGATCGTACAACTCCTGCCGTTCATCGACGAGGCCAACGCCTACGACCGGGTCGACTTTTCCGTCGGTGCCTTCGAGCAACCCGACGCGGAACTAACAGCCTACGCCTTGCGAATGCTGAGTTGCCCATCCAATCCCACACCACCCGGCGGTACCGCGTACCCTGGCTGCCACCACGACTCCGAAGCCCCGATCGATGTCGATAACAACGGCGTCTTGTTTCTCAACAGCCGTGTGCGGTTCATGGACATCACCGATGGGACGCGGCACACATTCCTGCTTGGTGAAACACTTCGCTCGCTGTCGTGGATCGAGGGCAACAACAACACGCTCCGCAACATCGGCGGCTTCAACGATCGGAATAGCGTTCAGTACAAGACGAACGTGCGCGATTACTATGGCGAACAGGGGACAAGCGAAGTGGATCTGGCTGACGGTGTCGCCGATCCTGCCCTCGCTGTGGGCGGCTTCGGCAGCGCCCACGGACATGGCGGTCACTTCTGCTTCAGCGACGGCCATGTCCGTTTTCTGACCTGCTATGTCGATGCGACCATCCTGCAGCGACTGGCGAATCGACACGATGGGCAGTTGGTGAATTCGTACTAGCACGATCACCAGCTCAACGACTCGCCGTGCTTCAATCTTCCTTCGGGATGCCCATTCAGCAAGTGCCCCAGGATGTCCGTGATCCCGACCCGCCAACGATGCCTGACACTGCTGATCCTGCTGTCGTTGACCGCAGGACCAGCGACGAACATCGTCCGGGCCGACGAATCGGACCCAGCGCTGTTGAAGCTGGACGAAGTTCGCTGGGGCTTTGACCAGACCGTTCAGAATGGCGAATTCAACCTGCTGTCGCTCAAGGTGACCAACCTGTCTCCCGCACCCTGGAGCGGGACATTGCGGTTGTGTGAACGTACCGGCACTGGCTCCAGCGAACTTGGACTGCCGTTGGAACAACCTGTGACACTCGGGCCGACGGAAACCCGCTGGATTCAGTACTGCGTCTATGTCGAAGATACGTTTGACAACTGGTGGCTCGCGTGGGGCGATGCCGATCAGCAACTGCATTCGCTGCAGCTCCCAGTCAGCGGTCCCCGGCCGACCGTGCTGATCTACGACGAAGATGCAGTCTCCGCTCCGCCCGGGCCACTGCGCCGCTTTGCCGAACAGTTGTTCCCGCAATCCGTGACGCAACTGCAATGCCTGCGTGGCATCATCCTGGATCATGTCCCCTTCTGGACCGGGCCCCGCATCCGCGCCCTAAGAGAGTGGCTGCATGCTGGCGGGCGGGTGTATCTCATCCACAATGCCGATGGTCGATATCCGCAGTTTCCCGAAAGCATGGACTTCCTGAATGGCACTCAGGACCGGTTTCGAGTGGGCAGTGGCATTGTGCAGCGAGTTCCCCTGTCGCTAAAGCAAATTGACATGGAAACCGCACGCAGCGAACTCTTTCACGACAAGGCCGATCCATTGGAAGGGGCAACGGCAGTTGTCCCGTTGGACTTCTATGGCAACGCGATCCCGCTCAATGTCGTTGGTTACACGCGGCACGAAAGGGTGCTGCATGAGTTGCGCACGCTCGCCGCGTTTCAACGTCCCTGGTTCCTAATCTACCTCTGCGTGCTGGGCTACTTGTTCGT
>JAGQQB010000626.1 GCA_020426425.1 Planctomycetaceae bacterium
CTGGCTGAGTTCGCCCAGCAGAGTCAACAGCAGGCGGCGCTGGTCGAGCAGTTGCTGGCGGACACAGAACTGATGCGGCAGATGCTGGTGGCGGATGGCGCCAATGCCCAGCGCGAAGGACGCAATGGCTATGGCCCCGCACAGTACGGCCAGGCGATGCAGATCTACACTGACATCCAGCGTGCGAGTCAGCGAGCTGGCGACGGTGTCCTACAACGATTGGCGGTTGCCATCGCACTTGAGCACGCAGTGCCGATCGCTCAGGCGAACCCGGTGGCCAGGACTGAAGCACCGGCGACAGTCGATCCGGTGAAGCGTTATCTGCACTTCGAGCAGGCCTACCGCGACGGCGAACTCGATTCGGCGTTCGAGCAACTGAGCACCTGGGAGTTGCGGATGGTCGTCGATGGCGATGAGCCGGACGAAACGCTGGCCTGGGGACGGGAAATGCTCCGCAACTACCGGCCCGATCATATCTACAATTCGAACTACGGCTGGCGGTATGTGAGTCTTGTGACTTCCGACTGCAAGTACGGTTCTCAGGACGTCAAGTACGATCGAACGGAGTTGCAGAAGTATCAGAACATTCTCATGAATGGCGGTGTGTGCGGTCGACGGGCGTTCATTGGCCGGTTTATCCTGCGCGCATTCGGAATTCCAACGACGGCTCGCCCCAGTCGGGGACACGCGGCCCTGGCGCATTGGACGCCTGAGGGTTGGGTCATCAATCTGGGAGGTGGCTGGGGAGCTGGCTGGACGCACACACGATACAACAAAGATGTCGATTTTCTTGCCACGACGCAGGCGCGGACGAACAGCGTTGAGTTCTTGAAAGTCAAACGGGCCCAGTGGGCTGGCGATGTGCTGGGAGAGCAGCGGACCTATGGCGAGAGTCACGGCACTCCTGCCTTCTGGAACGGCGTGGCGCTCCGCACGCAACGAGCGATCATTAAAGCAGCCAAGGTCGCCACCCTCGCTGCCCTCGGCGCTGAACTTGGCGAATCCAACGAACCGACGATCGCAGAGAAGATCATCGCTTCGCCGGTCACACCTGAAGATCGCAAGGTCGACTACCGCTCCGATGGCGTGATCTCGATCCCAGCCGCCGCCTACACCAAACCCTCGGGCAATACGCGCGATGTGATTGCCATGAAGTGCTTTGGTGGAGGGCTGCAGGTCTTTCTCCCGCGATTCTTCCCACAGGGGACGACGATCATGCGTGGCGGCACATGGAAGAACGATGCCAACACATGTACATCGGGGACTCGGATGCTCAGTGGCGGCTATGGCAAGTACGAGAACTGGGGGCTACGGGTCGCTGTCTCGCACTACGGCAACACGACACCGCGCGAACTTACGCTCAACCTTGGAGACGGCGTGATGCTGGAACTGGTCTACATCCAACCTGGCTCGTTTGTCATGGGTGGCGAAAGCAAAGTCGACGGCCGTTTCGAGTGCGTCGAATTGCCGCAGCACGACGTCACGCTCACCCGGGGGTTCTTTCTGGGCAAGCACGAGGTAACGCAGGCGCAGTACGAGGCCATCATGGGAGCGAACCCCAGCAAGTCGACAAAAGCCGCAGACTGTCCGGTCGACAATGTCGGTGTGGATGACGCACTTTCGTTTTGCGGAAAGGCTGCGGAACTCACGGGACATGATGTGCGTTTGCCCACCGAAGCCGAATGGGAATACGCCAGCCGGGCAGGCCGCAAGACCAAATGGTTCTTTGGCGATGATCCGTCGCAGCTTGGCGAGTATGCCTGGTTCAAGGACAATGCGGGGGGCAAGTCGCATCCGATCGGTCAAAAGGAGCCAAATCCCTGGGGGCTTTACGACATTTACGGGAACGTCAACGAGCGAATCTCGGACACGTACGCCCGCAACTACTA
>JAGQQB010000627.1 GCA_020426425.1 Planctomycetaceae bacterium
ATTCGCGGTGCTGGTCCGGACAAGACGATCCTGTCGTTCCGTGGCCAGGATGTCGGCAGCGAAGGTCTGGTCGCCACCGGCAATGGATTCACCATTGAGAATCTGGCGGTGGAAGACAGCGTCGGGAACGGCATTAAGACGCTGGGATCGCAAGGGGTCGTGTTCCGGAAGGTTCGCGTCGAATGGACGGGCGGCCCCGATCCCGACAACGGGGCCTATGGCCTGTATCCAGTGCAGTGCCAGGATGTGCTCATCGAAGACTGCACGGCAATCGGTGCCTCCGACGCCGGCATCTACGTCGGTCAGTCGGAACGTGTGATCGTCCGCCGTTGCCGCGCGACCTGGAACGTTGCCGGGATCGAAATCGAAAACACACTCGACGCCGATGTCTATGACAACGTCGCCACCGGCAACACCGGCGGACTGCTCGTGTTCGATCTGCCTGGACTGCAAATGAAGAACGGCGGTCGCGTGCGGGTGTATGACAACCAACTCGTCGACAACAACCTCAAGAACTTCGCCCCGCCGGGTAATATGGTCGCAACCGTTCCTCCCGGCACTGGGTTGATGATTATGGCGACCGATCACGTTGAGGCATTCAAGAACACGATCTCCAATAACGGCACTCTCGGCGTCTGCGTCGTCAGCTTTCTGATTACCCAGCGCCCCACGAACGATCCGGAATTCGACCCCATCCCGGAGGCGATCTCGATCCACGACAACACGATCACCGGCAATGGCCTCAAGCCCGGCGGTGAGTTCGGTCAAACCTTCGCGGCGGTACTCGGCGGCAAGTTCCCGCAGTTACTGTACGATGGCGTCGTGAACCCGGCGCGTCTGCAAGATGGCGCGGTCCCGGCTGAGTATCAAGTGAAGTATGAGAACAACGGCGATGTCTCGTTCGCCAACTTCCATCTCTCTGACCTCACACCAGCGAACATTGCGACTGGCAAATACAAACCGGAAACCGATCTCGCACCTTACACCGGCAAGCTCGCCCCGCTCTCACTGGTCAAGCTGCGCGAACGCCCTGCGCCGCAGCCCAATGGAAACCCGGCGGTCGCGGTCTATCGCAAGACGCCGCGCGAACTATCTGCCTGGAAGCTGTTCGCCGGGCAAATGTCGGCTCAGGAACCTGCAGCGAACGTCATCCCCTACGAACTCAACACGCCACTCTTCTCAGACTACACCGCCAAGCGGCGATTCATCCGCCTGCCGGAGGGGAGTCCGATGTCGTACACAGCGACAGGCGTGTTCGACTTCCCGGTCGGCACGGTGATCGCTAAGACGTTCTCCTATCCGCACGACATGCGATCGCCCGAAGCGGGTGAATTGCTGCTGGAAACCCGCATCGAGCATCGCAACGAAGATGGCTGGTACGGATTCACCTACCTGTGGAACGAAGAGCAGACAGAAGCGTATCTCAGCCTCGGTGGGGGACAGCGGGACGTTTCTTGGATTCACACCGATGGATCCAAACGGAGCCTGACCTATTCGTTTCCGAACGCGAATCAGTGCATCAGTTGTCATTCGCGGAGTGGCAAGTTCGTCCCTATCGGGCCAACGGCACGCAACATGAATCGTCCGCATCCGACCGCATCGGCGGGGAAGTCACAGTTGGTTCATTGGGAGGACCAGCATTGGTTGACCGGACTGCCGCCACATGCCGACGTTGCCGTACTGCCCCGCTTTGACGATCCTGCGACCGGATCTGTGACCGACCGCGCCCGCGCCTGGATGCAGGCCAACTGCGCGCATTGCCACAACTCTGAAGGCTCTGCACGCACCTCGGGACTCGACCTGAGTTACGATCAGACCGATCCTGCAAAGTTCGGTGTTTGGAAGTCCCCCGTCGCTACCGGTCGCGGCTCTGGTGGTCGCAAGTTCGA
>JAGQQB010000628.1 GCA_020426425.1 Planctomycetaceae bacterium
GTGTGGATTCATGGGGGTGGCTGGCGCGGTGGCAGCAAGGATCGCTGCTTTATCGATTGGCTGACCGAACAGGGGTACGCTGTGTCGAGCATCTCTTATCGCCTGACCGACAAAGCCACGTTTCCGGCACAGCTCCATGATTGCAAAGGAGCCATCCGCTGGCTGCGGGCGCATGCACAGGAGTACGGATACAGCACCGACCGCATCGCTGTCGCAGGATCGAGTGCTGGCGGGCATTTGGCGGCACTTCTGGGAGTCACCAGGGGGATCAAGGATCTGGAAGGAGATGTCGGAGGCCATCTCGACTTCTCGTCACACGTCGATGCGATTGTTGATTACTACGGACCGACCGACTTCGTGCAGCGGACCACATCTCAGCCGCACAAGACGGTCGCTGCCGGATCACCAGTCAACCTGTTGCTGGGGGGACCGGCGAATGAGAAGGTGGAACTCGCGCGTCTGGCATCACCCGTGTTTCACGTCACTGCAGACGATCCTCCGCTACAGATCTTTCATGGCGACAAGGACAAGACCGTGCTGCTGGCACAGTCGGAGCGGATGGTCGCGGCGTATCAGGCGGCGGAACGGCCGGTCACGTTGCATGTCCTCGAAGGTTCCGGACACGGTGGGGCGGAGTTTTTCACCGGGGAGAATCGAACACGGCTACTGGAGTTTCTCGCTCAGCATCTGCGGGAAGCCACTCCTAAGAAGACATCGGCAATCCCCCCCAATCCACGACATGGGGTCGATCATATTTCGCCTGCGTCGACGATTCTGTCATGGCCGCTGCGGAACGTCGCTGTGCGAGAAGAGGCTGCGGTCGCACGGCCCAATATTCTCCTGCTGTTTGCTGACGATCTGGGCTACGAGACGTTGAACTGTTACGGAGGCACTGACTTTGAAACGCCGCACCTGGATCGGCTGGCGGGGCAGGGGATGCGGTTCAACCGGGCGTACACCAGTCCCGTATGCACCCCTTCGCGGATGAGTCTATACACCGGGACCTATGCTCCCAGGCATGGGTACTACAACGTGTTGCCGGTGCATCTGGGGACGAAGCAGGCGGTCGATTTCCGCAACACGTGGCGAACATTTCCGCAACTGCTACGTGGGGCAGGGTACCTGACATCGGTGACCGGGAAGTGGCAACTGGCGGCGCTCGAGTTTCATCCTGATCATTGTCGCGACGCCGGATTCGATTCCTGGTGCGTCTGGCAGATCTGGCGGAATGGCGCGAAGACCACCCGGTACTGGCAGCCTTGCTTCAATCACGATGGAACCATTCGTGACGACATCGCCGATCGCTTCGGCCCCGATGTGCTCGCCGACTACGTCATCGACCAGATGCGAACGGCTATCGCGGCGAAACGTCCCTTCTACATTCACCACAACATGCTGCTCCCGCACTGGCCCATCTCCCCCACGCCAGACGACAAGTCGGCGGGACGCGACGGTTCGCTGGCCGGAATGATTCGCTATCTGGACAAACTCTGCGGACGGATTGTTGACGAAGTGGATCGTCTGGGAATCGCGGAAGAGACCATCGTGATTTTCATGGGGGACAACGGGACCGATCAGAAGGCCCCGCGCGTAACCAAGCAAGGCGAAGTTCGCGGTGGCAAGACTGACCTGAACGACGCCGGAACGCACATTCCGCTGCTGGTGCGGCAGACTGGCGTCATTGAGGCGGGCGCTACTTCCGATGACCTGATCGACATGGCCGACTGGTTCCCCACAATGTGCGAACTCGCGGGGGTCACAATTCCCGAGGAGTTGCGACTGGATGGAGTCTCCTTCGCGTCAACGCTGCACGGCACCGGTCACTCGCCTCGAAAGTACGTGGTGGGCGGCTACAACAATGCGGTCAGCATCTTCGATGGCCAATGG